>JABHEX010000340.1 GCA_018676385.1 Akkermansiaceae bacterium | reverse complement strand
CCGAGCAATTCAAACAAAGCCGTGACGAACTCACCCGCAGCCAGGCAAATCTGCAAAAGCAACTTCACCTGCTACTCATACCCGCCATCCCGGCACGTCGCCCAAGCCTATTCGACACCAAGCTGCCACCCAAACCACCGGTCGAAAATCTGCTCTCCACTGCAGAGAATGCCATGAAACAAGCGACAGCCCACATCACTTCAGACGACCAACAACAAGCAGCCACGGAACAACAAAAAGCTGAAGCATCATTTGATGCTCTGTCAGAAATCATCCGACTGCGAATCAGTCGACTGACCGAGCGCGCCCAGTTCACCAGCCTCGGCATGGGCATGGGTAAACACACCACTGCCATCACCGAGTTCGAAGAACGCCAGCTCAACTTACTCGAAAAAACCGAGGACGCTGAGAACGACAAGGAAGCCGTTCACCTCGCGCGTCTCCAAGAAAAACTCGCCCAAGACATAGCCAAGTTCAAATACAGAGTGGATAAGTTCAATAAAGAACAAACCGAACCAAGTGATGACATCCCACCACTCATCAGCCACCTCACCCAGCTTGAGGTATCGATGAACAAATCCACCACCGCGCTGAAGTCAAAAAATATCGACGGCTCGATCGAGCACCAGGAATCCACCCTAGAGATGATCGAGAAGATTACCAAACTGCTCGCCGACCAGTCACTACAGACATCCCATATGGCCATGGCCCTGAATGACACTTGGACCGCCCTGCGACCCGCACCCTACGTCATCGATATCCAAGAAGAACAGGTCGACCTCGTCAAAGCCACCGCCAAGGCAAAAGAAAACGAGCTCCCACAACTCGCCATCGTGCAGAAAAACCTAATCCACGCCGTCAATGCCGTGCTCGAGGCACTCGACCCACTCTCACACCAGGTTGAATCCGGCACCGTTTTCCTCTTCGCCAAGGAGGACATGGACGCCGCTGCCACCGCCATCGAAGACAACGACTTGGAGGAGGCCGCCGACGCCGGATCATTCGTCGCTGAGTCGCTGGAAAAACTCTCCAAGGAACTGGCAACCGTCACCCCACGCTACAGCTACATGCTCGAGATCACCGAGTTCTATCACCATATCCTCAAACAGAATGGACTACTCCGCATGCAGCAAAACCAACTCAGGAATCAGCTCAGCACAGTCAAAGATGATGCCGCAGTAAAAGCCTTGGCTGCACAACAAGGAACACTCCAGTCCCAAGCAGAATCCTACTCACACAAACTTCTCCAGACAACCGGTCAAACAAACAACAGCACCAGCTCCATACACATGACCACCGTGCTGGAACAACTCAATGCAGGCGATAAAGATGCCGCTGCCGAAACCATGGAGCTGGCCGAGTCCACCCTCGCTGAAGAGAACGAACAGATGACCCTGCTGATGGAACTGCTCGTCAACGTGCTCAAACCATCACCCACACCCGAAGTAACCCCGGAATCAGCCCTCGTCCTCGACCTGATCTCCCTGGCATCCGACCAAAAAGTCCTCTTCTGGCAAACCCAAGCCACCGATGCCAAATCTGGCAAGGAACTCACCGCCCAACAACGCAAGCTCGCCCAACGATGTGAGGCAATGATCAAACGCACCGCCGCATTCGCCCAGGCACGCATCACTACGGAAAGCGGTATCCTCCCGGCAGGCCAGGGGGGAGCCAATGTCGATCCTGCACAACTCCAGGAAGCACTCGCCGCCCAGAAAGATAAGACCAGGCAGTTCTTCGCCACCTATCAGACACACCTCATACTGGCCAGCAAGCTCAGCGCGAACGCCGCCACAAAACTCGAATCAGGAAATACTAAAGACGCCAACAATCAACAGCACCAAGCGGGTGAACAACTACGCTATGTCATCATCGCCTACATCGATGCTCTCCTCAGCCCCCCAGCACCACCATCTTCAGATGACCCGGTTCAAACCGACCCCACCGACCCACCGCTCGAAGACAGCTTGACGATGTACATGCCCGGTGCCATCAGTGGCGCTAAACCCAAAGGCGGACGCCAGGAGTGGGAAGTGCTCGGTAAACGCGACCGCGCCGCCTTGAACGAAAATTTTGCCCGCGAACTGCCACTGGAATACCGTGCCGTGCTCAAAGATTACTACGAAAGGTTAGCCGAATGATAACTCACAAACATACTCAACCACATCGCAAATTTTGGCGTAAAGGAATCGCATTCCTCACTGCGACCTGCCTGCTTTCCTCTCCGATCCTAGCGCAGGATGCCGCTAACAAATCGGGCGACGACGCCCCGGAACTCACCGCCAAGGCATCACAAGCGATCGATAAAGGGCTGAAATTCCTGCTCACCACCCAGAAAAAAGACGGCTCATGGGACCTCGACGGCGAAGGTGGACGCGTCATCGGTATCACCTCCCTCTCCATGATGGCATTCATGGCAAAAGCCCAATTCCCAGGCTCAGGCCCCAACGGCAAAGAACTCGAACGCGCCAAAGACTTCCTCCTCAATTACGCCAAATCACGACCCGATGGCTACCTCGGCACCAGCATGTACGAGCACGGACTCGCCACCCTCGCCCTGTCCGAAATCTGGGGCATGACCCAGGATAAAGATGAAGACGATGCCATCCAGAAAGCACTGGAAAAAGCCGTCGATGTCATCATCCGCTCCCAAAACCCAGGCGGCGGCTGGCGCTACCAACCCCAGGCCGACGGCGGTGAAGACACCTCCTGCACCATGACCGTCTTCCACTGCCTCGCCTCCGCACGCCAAGCCGGAATCTTTGTCCCACAGGAAACCATCATCCGTGTCGGCAAGTACCTGAAAGGTGCCCAAAACGCCGAAAGCGGCGGCCTCACCTACGCCCCAAGCGGTAGAGCCAAGGTCTCATACGCCTGTACCGCAGGTGGTGTCTACTGCGCCCAGCTCGCCGGCCTGCGCGACTCAGAAATGGTCGCCGCCGGATTGCGCTACATGAAAAAACAATTTCCCGGTGTCATTACCAAAGGTGCCGGACACTACTACTACGCCCACTACTACGCCATCCAAGCCATGGTCCAGGCAGGCGACGAATACTACGCCGAGTATTACCCACCACTTCGCGACGCACTGATTAGCAAACAAAAAGAAGACGGCTCCTGGCACGGCAAAAAAGGCGCAACCTCCCACGAAACCCCCATGGCCATCATCATGCTCGCCACCCCCCACCGCTACATCCCGATTTACCAGAGGTAGACGATTACCCCCCCACAGCGGCAACATGCCGCAGGCCTAGGGAAAAGGGTCAATCCTATCCCGCCCGCCATAGCTTCATGCGAAGGTTAGGTCTCTCGACAACCCAAGCCCGAAAGAATCACATGAACACACGAACAATCACACCGGTCAAACCGATTCGTTCCGCTTTCATCACTACATACCTAGCACTTCTGCTCAATTGCATTTCTGCATTCCCAGCCCACGCGCAGACATTCTCAATCCCGGAAACAGAAATCACTACACTCCAAAAAGAGATCGCCACCATACACACAGAAACGTCCGCCGTCAAAAAGCGCCGAACCTGTAAAACGATCATCCGTAAAGGCAACTCACTGGTCGAGGCCAACCCCACCGCACCGAACCGTTACATCGTCCTAGCGATTGTGTTCCAAACGAAAAAACGACTCCTTACCCTGGACAACAACGAGCGCAACCGCACCTCACTCTACGAAACATGCGCCAAGCTGACAAACGCACCCGATGAGTTTGCCAATGTGCGCCTGAGAGCGGACCTACTGTTGTCCGACAGAGATATGGCGCTCAAGAATGCAGATATGAAACAACGCGCCGAGGCGCTTTCCTCGATTGTCGATCGCTACCGCGGCACCTCGGCAGAGGCAAAATCGCTGATGATGGCCGCACTGATTGCCAAGAAACTCGAGGCCGAGGAACTGGAGCGAACGATCTACAAGAGGATGGACCTGCGCTTCTCGGGCGACCATGAGGTCATCGAGTTTCGCCGAGCGCATCTTGGTTTCAGTAAGCTGGACGTGGTGTTTGCCGGTGATTACACACGCGCGGACGGCGTTGTCCTCCGTTTTCCGATAGATCTGATTGGGCGACTCAGCGTCATGGTGTTCTGGTCGCAGAAGGCACCGAATGTTGAGCTCTACCTCAAGCAGATCAAGGCACTGCAGGATCAATTGCCGGGCCGATTCGAGGTTTTCAGCTTTAATCTCGACGAGTTGCCTAATGCAGGGGCAGGGACGCTGCGCAACTTGCAGTTGGATTGGACGGTGATGCGGCTGCCCGGCGGCAAGAAGAGCCAGGCATTTCGCACCTATGGAAGAAACGATCCGATCGGCGTTCTGGTCAACGCATACGGCCATACGATTCTGGTGCCATCCTCGATGAACGCTGCGCAACAGGCCAAGCTTGGTGTGCGAGGCGTCGCGTTACAGATGCCCACGTTGACTCGGCGCCTTGACGACGCACGCTACCTTTCGCAATTGCAGTCACTGTTAGTTGGCGATGTTCTGGTCACTGAGCCCGATGGTCACCTGGATGCCGCCATGCCGCCTGAGTTGAAGATGCTCTCCACGGGCACGGGCAAGGATGCCCGTGCCAAGCTCGCTCGGACAGCCAAGTCGGCCCCCGCCGAGATACTGCGCGCCATCCAGGGGTGTTTCCTGCCGGCGCCCTTCCGCTACCGACTAACCACCGCCGAGGCGCTGGCAAACTATGATAAGGCCGAGAAGCTGTGCGGTGAAGCAATCAGTAAACACCCGGCCGCGCCGGATCTCTGGATCGTGCGCAACCGCAGGATCATTGCCTTGCTCGGTATGTGGAACCTTGCCGGCGAACCCAAGTATCTTGAACAAGCGGCCCAAGAGGCACGCGCTTCTCTAACTGCAAAGCTGCCCCCCGGGGCTGACGTCGTGCCGCGATTCTGTCTCGCCAAAGAATTACTCCGGAAGGGAGACTCAAATCCGGAGTCTGTCATCCAGGACTTGATCGAGAAAACGGGCGGGGCCAAAGCGCCCAGTTCGGCCCATGCCGCGGCCACGATCCTAGCTCTGTATGCCAATGCGCAGGACTTGCACGATCACTACTCCGCCACGCTGCTGGCAGCGCCGGACGGGGGGAATCCCATGCTGTGGTCCATGGTCGCGCTCCTGCGTGAACGCATCTACACCTACCGTCTATTGAGAGCCAATCACATCCACAAGGAACGCAATTCGGTGCGTACCTACATGATCAATCACGGTGCCCCGCCGATCACGAGACAGTTGCCGCCCGTGACGCTCAAGACCCTGGATGGGAAAACGCTGAGCCTCCCGCAGGATACCAAGGGCAAGCTGACGCTGCTGGTTTTTGTCGAGCCGTCCGCGGAACCCGATGCGGAGTTTCCCATCGCCGCCGGCGGTGAAGTGAAGGTGTCGAGTCACAACATGCTCCAATACGCGTGCGATCTGGCAGACAGGCATATCAACAAAGACGTCACTCCGGTCGTGGCCTTTTTGTCCGAAGATACGGAACGCATCGATGCCTTCATGAAAAAGAGGAAATTGACCTGCCAGGCTGCCATCGTGCCGGGCGGTCTCACCAACCCGATGGTGCGCCAGCTGGGCGTTGTTTCGGCGGATCGTATCCCGAACGTTTTCCTGATCCGCCGCGATGGCGCCATCGTCTGGCACGCATCCGGGCTACCCTACGGAGATGCCGAGAAATTCGTAGCATTGCTCGCCATGAAAGTCCACATCGAGGCCTGTGAAGTGGAGACGGCCTACCAGGCTCTGAAGAAGGGCGACTTCAAGCAGGCAGCACGCGTCTTCGGCGGCCCCTATCTTCCCATGAACCCGGATCGCTTTGGATGGCGAGCCCCGAGATATCACGGGCAGGCCCTGGCCTACATCGGCCTGAAGGACTGGGATGCCGCGCTCGAGTCGATCGAAAAGGCAATCGACGCCCAGAGATTACGTTACTTCCAAGGCAAAAGAAGAAGCAAGGATCCGACCGTTTGGCGAAAGGAGGCCGCCACGGTGACGACCAATAATCCGGATGACACCATGGTGGAACTATGGAACACCAAGGCCGAGATTCTCGACAAGCTTGGCCGCAAGGACGAGGCGTCCCAAATGCGTAAGCGCACCCGAAAGCCAGGCAGAGCAGATGCTCCGAGCGTTTACAAGGCATTCCACGAGAAGTTGATAAAGTTGAAAACGCGCAACCAGATAGATAAACCATGAACACACGAACAACGATTGGCAGTTTTTGTTTAGCGATGGCGGCGAGGTTACCAAGCCTTCCCGTCTCAGCGGCGGTCGACAAGTTTGTTAAAAAGGGAGGTGCTTTATTCCGGACACGAAGGATCGGATCCGCTTCGGGCGGAAACTAGAGCACGGGAGAATCAGAAAAAACGTGAAACCAATAGAATGAAAGGAAAAATAACAATGAAACGAATGATCTTATGCGGTCTGATGATGGTTGCGGTAGCTGTAACTCAAGTGGAGGCGAAGACCTTCGATGTCACGGATTACGGGGCGAAAGGCGACGACAAAACGGACAACACGGCAGCGTTTTCGGCGTGCCTCAAGGCGGTGATCGAGGCCGGAGGCGGACGCATGTACCTGCCGGATGGCGTCTATCGCGGCCGGATCATTATCCCCGGAACCAAAAAGTGGATCACGGTAGAAATTGTGGGCGAGAGTGAACCGACACCGGTGTGGGGGACGATCGGCGCATTTCCGTTTCAAAAGAACGGCACAATTCTCAAGTGCCTGGACAAATCGGGACCCGCCGTTATTTACGCCGACAACAAGCCTGAAAAATTGTATATGATTTTTTCCGGTGTCTATGTGGTGATCCGAAATCTTGATGTCCGCACCTACGACAACCCGGGGATCAGCGGCATCGACTTGCTGAACGCGGCGCAATGCAAGATAGAAAACGTTTTCATCAACACAGACATCTACAGTGTTCAGGCCTCCAAGCCGACCCATGGCACCAGTGGCTTGATCACCCCGGCTAACAACAACGGAGCCCTCACGATCTTGAACAATGTGATGGTAACCGGATATCATACCGGGATCCTTGTCAACGAACACACCAACGGCGACAACATCAACCTCGGCTCCAACATTAACAGTCTTGAATTCGCTACCGCCAATCATGCCTCTCGGTTTGGGCGGGTGTGTTCGCAACGCAGTACCCATCATGTGACGGTTTCGGGCAGACACGGTTTCTCCATCGAGCAGCTGAACACGGAGATGCCAGGTAAGGGACAGACAAACGCAGGAAATGCCTGGCAGACGCTTGTCAGCGACATCAACGATCCCAAGAACCTGGGCATCGGCGATATCAACTATTGGGTCGTCCTAGGTGGTAAGGGCGCAGTCGACCAGTTTATTAAGAACGGTGGTGCCAGAATCCAAGCCCGCCGGATCGGATCCGGATTAACCAGAAAGAATATTGGAGCTGGAAAATGACAAGGCTAACCAAAAGCATATGCGCTGCCATAACATATCTACAACAAAGGAATATAGAATTATGAAGAAACACAACATCATCAAGAGCGTATGGATCATGACGATCTTGGCCCTATCGACATCCGTCGTTGCGGCTGCGAAGCCAGCGCCTGTTAGCCTGACCCCCGAAGGCAAGAAACTCGAGGCACATTACAGCAAGATGCAGGCTGATCTTAAGCAAGCAATCACGCGCCTGGAACCCAAGGTGGACGAAAAGAAAAAGGCTGAATTCACCAAGCGGCTCGGTAAGCTTGAGAATGTCACACCTGTGACCAAGAAGGTCATGGGTAATGATGTTAGTGTGAAATACGGCCCGGGCAACCCGGCCTTTGCTGAAAAACAGAAAGAGGTCGTTACGGCGGCCCGAGCTGTCATGAAGGACATTGATGCCTTTCTCGCCGGCGAAAAAGATCTGGCCACCATGGCCAAATTCGCACTGCTGACGCATGCCACCCCGAATCGCCTGGCCGGGTTTGCGCAACAGGGCGAAAAAGAAAAAGCTCTGATTGATCAGCTGCTCAATGACGACAAACTCGTCGTGCAGGCCATGACGCTGGGAGGCGCCAGCGGCGGAAATTACGGCCAGGCGATGCGAAGCTACACCGCTATTCAAAAAGCCACGAAACGTTCTCACGAGGGTTTCTTCCAGGTTTGGGCACTGGCTGTATCGCTCCAGTATGCCCACGATTACTATGTCTATCGCGACATTCCCACAGCCGAGTCCCTGGTCAATTACTACCAGAATTACCTGAAGGCATACGACGACAAAATACTGGATCCAATTTTTGATAAAATTGGTGGGACCGGATGGAACTATCGCTTTGTATTTCCAGACTCCTACACGCTTGAAGATATCGACTGGATGAGAAAGGTGCTGCGCAACTACCGTCCCGATCACACGCGTCTGGAATACAGATGGCGCTACTGCCGGATCGTTCGAAGCGACATTCCCTATTGCGGCGGCGTCGACAGAAGCGGCATGCCGGCCGATTTGAGCAACATTCAGAAGTTCTTTCTCGAAGGCGGCATTTGCGGTCCGCGTGCCTTCGTCGGGCAGATCTCGGGCTACGCTTTCGGCATCCCTTCTCGTCGTGCCCCCTCCCCGGGTCACGGAGCCATGGCGCACTGGACTCCGGACGGATGGACCACCGTCCTGGGACCACATATCAGTTTCTGCAACCACATCAATGGAATGCCTCCCATGGAGTTTCTATTGGAATCACAGGCACAAGAAGACCCCAAGGGGTTCAAGCAGGCACTGATGTGTAAGTGGTTGGGGGAGGCGCTGGCGGAAAACGCCCCGCGCAACTACGGATCAAGCGGTGGCTTCTGGCGATTGCTTGGGTTTTATAAACGACAAGCGATCGTCGAAGATCAGGAAATCGAAGACGTCGGTGCCACGGGTGAAGAACTTGCGGAATCTAACATAAGCACCGAGAAGGAAGAGATCAAACAGATAAAGATCCCTGAGAAGTTTCGCAAGATCACCGTGGCCAAGGATGGCACCATCACCATTCCCGTAGCGGCGTGCAAAGCACCGAAGAACGGTGATAAGGTACTATTCATGGAAAGCATCGATGGCGGCATGCAGGTCCACTACGGTTTGGCTGGCCTCCGCCCGGAATTGCTCAGTTACAGGGTAGATATCCCCAAGGCCGGCAAATACAAATTTACCGCACATGTCTGCACCGTGACCATGGACCGAAAATTCCTGCTTCGCATCAACAGAAGAACTCTCGTGGATGTCAACATCCCCTACACCAAAGCCGACTGGATGAATACCCAACCCGTTGAACTCGAATTGAAAGAGGGACGGAACCAGATCTTATTTACCCAGTATGCTCCGAATAAAGGCGTCAGCATCAAGCATTTCAAACTGAAACCCGTGAAATGAAGATGAGGTAAAAGCGGCAGTGGAGAGATGAGCCGACGATCCAAGCTCCCAACCGAGCCGCTCACTCATCTAACAAAAACCAAAAAGACAAACAACAAGCCCTTCCAGGTATTCAGTGCTTTCCGTAGTTCAAAATCGAACTTCCACCCCAAGTCTCCCATCGCGTAATTAGCGTATTTCCAAGCCAGATCACAAATATCCATCACATGATAACTCCAACCCTTCGAGTCACGTTACTTACCATTCTGATCACCTGCCTCCACCTGACTAACACACAGGCAGCACCCATCCCAAAAGCCGAAGTCACCACCCTACAAAAGGAATCCGCTGCCGAACTCACCGAGACCTCGGCCACCAAAAAACGCCGCGCCTGCAAAAGCACCATCCGCAAAGGCAACTCATTAGTCGAGGCTCACCCAACCGCACCCAACCGCTTCGAAGTCCTCGCCATCATCCTGCAATCCCAGCGCCGACTTCTCGCCTTGGACAATTCTGAGAAAAACCGTGCCTCGTTCTTTGAAACATGCGCCAAACTCATCGTGGCGCCCGACCGCTACGCCGCGCTCCGACTCCAAGCCGACCTCATCCTCTCGGAAAAAAAACTCTCGGAAATAAATGCCGACTTCAAAGAGCGCACCGAAGCACTCGAGCAGATGGTCAGACGCTACCGCAACACCCCGGCCGAAGCGAAGTCATTAAAAATGGCAATCCTCATCGCGCCCAAACTTGAAGCCTTCAAACTAGAACAGCAACTCCTAAAAACCCTCACCGAACGATTCCAAGGCGACCACGATGTCATCAAATACTTCCGTAAACTTGGAAAGTCCGGCCTCCTCGACGTCATCTTCACCGGCAACTACAAACGTGCCGACGGCACACTCCTCAACTTCCCCATGGACTGCATGGCCCACACCACTCTGCTCTACTTCTGGTCAAAGGATACGCCCGCTATCACCGACCGCCTCGCAGAGGTCAAAGCCATACAAACCAATTACCCCGACCGCTTCCGCGTGTTCAGTTTCAACCTCGATAAGCTCCCTGATGCCGGAGAAAAATTCCTCCGTGACAACCAGTTAGATTGGACCGCCATGCACTTCCCAGGCGGCACTAACAACCCCGCCTTCAACACCTACATCAAAACCAATCCAGGCGCCATCCTCGTCAACGCCCAAGGACACTCCCAGTTGGTCACCGCGCTCCAGTTCGATGGCTTCTTGCCCCTGATCCCACGCACCAAAGGCAAGCAACCGAAACCAGCCGCCTTCACCTCCACCCCGCCAACCCTCGAACTCTGCCTCGATAGCACCCGCTACCTCTCCCAACTCCAGGCACTCTTCATCGGCGATTTTCTTGTGAGCCGCAAAGCCAAATCATCATCCATTCCCGCGGCGACAATCGATGCCATCCAGGCATGCTTCACTCCCGTCCCTCAACGCTACCGCATCAGCCAAGATCAGGCACTGGCGAACTACACCAAAGCGAGTCAACTCTGCCAGGCGGCCAGCAAAGCCCACCCCGATGCCACCGACCTCTGGCAGATCCGCAACCATCGCATCATCGCCCTGCTCGGCATGTGGAACCTCGCCGCCGAACCCAAACATCTCGAAACCGCTGTCTCCGAAGCCAAGGCGTCGCTCGCTACCAAGCTTCCAGCCGAAGCCAAGGTCGTGCCACATTTTTGCTTGGCAAAGAACAAGCTTCGCCTCGGAAAAACTCCACCGGCATCCGTTCTAGCAGAATTTGTCAAAGCCACCGGCGGAAATAAGTCACCCGCCCACGCTATCGCCGCCGCCGCCCTGCTCGCCATGGATGCCAATGACCGTGATTTCCACGCCAAATACCGTGAGACCCTGCTCAAGCTCAACAACGACACCCCCGCGCTCTGGCCCATCATCACCTTCCTCCGCGATCGCCACCATACCTACCGCGCCTTCCGAACCACCTTCAGCCGATACGGATATAGTCGCGCAGAACGCCACACCAACTACCGCAATGTCTCCGCCCTAGACGAACCGGCCGATACAACCCGCATCATCAACACCGACCTCAACACACTCGACGGTAAAACCATCAACCTGCCCAAAGCCACCGACAACAAAATCACTTATCTCACCATCCTTGAACTACCCGCCGATGAAGTAAGCGAAAAGGGACAGGACGCCCTCATCAAACTGATGACCCGCATGGCGGCCGAGCATAAACCCAAGGGCATCAAGGTTATCGCCGCATTCCTCAATAACGACATCGCCGCAATCAAAGCCTTGGTCAAAAAACACGAGTGGACCTGTGAAGTCACAACACTCCCTAACGGACTCGACAACCCACTGGTCCCAAAATACGGCATCTTCTCCGCCGACAAGAACCCTAACATCTTTTTGCTCCGCCCCGACGCCAGCATCTCATGGTTCGCCTCCGGTCTCGATTACCCCGTGCAAGGCAGCCGCATCTCATCGGTCATACGGTACGGAGTCGAAGCCCAACTCAACGTGCTCGAACACGAAACCGCCAAAAGCGCACTCGACCAAGGCGACTTCAAACAAGCCGTCAAACTCTTCACCGATGTCTGGGCACCCGAAAAAATCAAAGGAGACTGGTGGGCAACGTTCCGCTTTTACTGTCGCTCCCGCGCCCACGTCGGCCTGAAAGACTGGAAAGCCGCACTAGCAGATATCGACACCGCCATCGAATCCCACCAAACATTCGGCTTCGGCAAAGTCCACCGCTGCGAACTCCACCAGGAAATGGAACTCTACAAAGCCGACATCCTCGACCAGCTAGGCCGCGGTACCGAAGCCAAAACCCTACGCATCCAAGCCGCCAAACCAACCACTCCCCACAACAAATCGCCCTTCGGCCTCTACACCGACGACAACCGCAAAAACTTCCGCCTGAACCCACACCAGGGGAAATAAGGCTCTTGGGACCATCCTACCCCATCCCACTACGGAGTATTCCACGACAAGTTGAAAGAGTCAGAACCCAAGCATAGTTAATAGAGATATCCAGTATGATACATCATCAAAGAATACCCGGTTTCCGGATCGCTTGCCTGGCGACTCTCTCTGCCTTCCTCTGCCTGTTCACCGACCAGTCACACGCAGCCGACATCCCGGCGAGCGAAATCACCGCGCTGCAAAAAGACCTCACCGAGATCAAATCTCAGAGCTCCGCCGCTAAAAAACGACGCTCCTGCAAAAGCATCATCCGCAAAGGCAATAGCCTGATCGAAGCATCCCCCGCCGCGCCGAACCGCTTCCACGTCCTCGCCATCATGTTCCAAAGCCAGAAGCTCCTGCTTAGCATGGACAACTCCGACCGCAACCGCGAGTCGCTCTTCGAAATCTGCGGCAAGCTCGCCAAGGCACCCGACACCTACGCCACACTTCGGCTCGACGCCGACCTCCTGTTTTCTAACATGACGCTCGATCAGAAGAGCGCCGAGAAAGAGGAACGCATTCAAGCACTCACCGCACTGATCAACCGCTACCGCGACACACCAGCCGAACCCAAGTGCCTGATGATCGCTGCCATGATCGCCCGCAACATCGAGGCCCGTGAGCTCGAAAATAAAATCGTCACCCTGATGACCGAACGCCACGCCAGCAATGCCGATGTCGTCCAGTTCCGACTCAAGAACCTCGGCTTCGGCCGCGCCGATGTGCCATTCACCGGCAACTTCAAACGCGCCGACGGCGCCACGCTCAGCTTTCCCGTCGACCAGTTAGGGCACGCCAGCATCGTCGTATTTTGGTCGGCCCAAATGCCCAGCCACCAGGAGGAGCTGAAGAAAATCCACGAGGAAATGGCTGCCTACGCCGATCACTTGAGCGTGTTTAGCTTCAACATCGACCAGCTCCCCGATGCTGGCGAAAAACAACTGCGCGCACTCGGGCTGAACTGGACAGCCGTCCACCTGCCCGGCGGAAAAAATAGCCGACTGGCAAAGATCTTTGCCATCCCCAAACCACAAGGCTACCTCATCAATCCTCACGGCCACATCCTACTCATGTCCAGCCTAGCAAAGTACGGCCGCGGCCACGGTGCTGCTAAGGAAATACTAGTTTCAGACCAGTTCATGCCGCACACCCGCAGCATGGCACAGCTGCAATCTCTCTACATCGGCGACTTCCTTGTCCTCAACCCCGACAAAAAAATCACCGCCATCCACGACTGCTTCACCCCGGCGCCTGTGCGCTACCGGCTCACACCCGAACAAACACTAGCCAACTACACCAAGGCGGAAAAACTCTGCCGCGAACTGATTG
>JABHEX010000339.1 GCA_018676385.1 Akkermansiaceae bacterium | reverse complement strand
AGATACGGAAATGTAATGGGATCTAATGGCTCCGTTATTCCCTTCTTCCTTAATCGAAAAAAAGATGGCGTATTACCTATCACTGACCCTGCCATGACCAGGTTCAATATTTCACTCGCCGATGGGGTGAAAATGGTTCTTCATGCCCTAGAACATGCTTGGGGTGGCGAGCTCTTTGTTCCAAAAATTCCGTCATACCGCATCACCGATTTAGCCAAAGCCATTGGTCCAGACTGTGAACATCCTGTCATCGGCATTCGACCCGGGGAAAAAATTCACGAAGAAATGATCACCAGCTCGGACTCATTCACAACTTATGACCTAGGTGAATATTATGTTATCCTCCCGCAAAAACCCAACTGGAACCTAGAGGCATACATCAAAGAATTCGGAGCAAAGAAGGTCACTCAGGGGTTTAACTACACATCGGGGAAAAATGAAGAGTTCCTCACTGTGGATGAGTTGGAGACACTTATCTCAGACCACGTAACAACAACCCATTAAGGAAACATGATACCCTACGGCAAGCAGTCAATCAATGACGATGATGTCGCCGCTGTAGTGGAGGCCCTGAAGTCCGATTTTCTTACTTGCGGCCCCAAAGTTGACGAATTCGAAAAAGCCTTCGCTGAATTTGTTGGAGCTAAACATGCCGTGGCTGTTTGTAATGCCACAGCGGCTCTGCATCTAGCAATGCTTGTCGCTGAAATCGGCAAGGGTGACCGTGTTATCACCAGCGCTAACACATTTCTGTCATCAGCTAACTGCGCTGCATTCGTCGGTGCAACACCTGATTTTTGCGACATTGACCAACAGACCCACCTCATGTGTGCGGACGCTTTAGAAAATATGTGGACGAGTGATATCAAGGCGGTCATCTCCGTGGCCTATGCTGGCCAGTCCGCAGACATGCCGCGCATTGCAGAGATTGCGCGTGAACATGGTGCGGTCATCATCGAAGACGCCTGCCATGGCACAGGGGGAGGATTGGAAAGAGACGGGAAAGCATACCGACAAGGAGGGCATCCTTGGGCCGACATAACCACGTTCAGTTTCCACCCCGTCAAGACTCTCACCACCGGAGAGGGCGGGATTTTAGTCACTGATAATGATGCATTTGCTGCGCAAGCCCGCCAGCTGCGCACCCACGGCATGACGCGAGAGCAGAATGACTTCTCTGGCCTGGGAAGCGACTCCCCCGCCCTATCCGAGCAAGGTCAGTGGTATTACGAAATGCAGCAGTTAGGCTACAACTATCGCATCACGGATATCCAGTGTGCGCTGGGACTCAGCCAGCTGAAAAGGCTCCCTCAATTCATCGAGCGAAGAAGAGAAATCGTAGAAAAATACAATACGGCATTCACAAACCGCGATTGGATTAAGACCCCTACACTGACCTGCGAGCAAGATCGTGATCACGTATCGTGGCACATCTACACCCTCCTGATCGATTTCGAGCACCTCAATAAAACCCGCACCGAAGTCATGGCTGAGCTTCGCGCCAACGGGGTTGGATCTCAGGTTCTCTACATCCCCGTTTACCTCCAGCCTTACTACCGGAATACCTACGGCTATCATGAAGGTAAGTGCCCACAGGCTGAGCACTACTATGAACGCTGCTTGAGCATACCACTCTACCCTGATCTAACTAATAGCCAAGTCAATCACATCATTTCCTCCATCCTCAATCTATTCTCGTAATTCAGTTATGCGTCTCGCCATCATCCCAGCCCGAGGAGGCAGCAAGAGAATCCCCAGAAAAAATATCCGTCATTTTCGAGGCAAACCCATGATCGCATGGAGCATTGATGCGGCCATACAAAGCGGCTGCTTTGACAAGATTATCGTATCTACCGACTGTGAGGAAATCGCTCAAGTCGCGCGCGAGTGTGGTGCTAAAACACCCTTCACGCGTCCGGCTGAGCTAGCCGACGACTTCACCCCGACCTTTCCCGTATTGCAACATGCAGTGGAAGCGATAGAGCTGATTTCAGGAGAAAAAATCACCCTAGGCTGCTGCATCTATGCCACAGCGCCTTTTACAACTGCTGATATGATT
>JABHEX010000338.1 GCA_018676385.1 Akkermansiaceae bacterium | reverse complement strand
TCTACGACATCGCACCAAAGACAGAGGATGATGAAAACTCACCACTCAAATGGACGGTAGGTGTCAATTTCGGTATCGATGACAACGTAACTCCATCAGCGATTAAAGGATCGTCTGGTTTCGAAGATGATGTCACATCTGTAAGTGCTTATGTTGGAACTTCATTTGCCAGTATCACACCTCAAACAACATGGAACATGTTAGCCAAAGTCGGTGGTATCTATTACTTAGATGCCCCATCCGCATCTGGTGCAAATGACATGTTTGGCCAAGCAAACTTGTCACTCAATTGGGAGCATCGCGTCAGTGAACGTCTGCGTTTTACCAGTCGTAGTTTTGTTTCCTACGAGCTCGAGCCTGACTACAGCAATGGTTTATCTACAGACCGTCAGCTTGATGAGTACTTACTATATCAAACTGACAATGCTGTAGGATATCGATGGTCAGAGCGTTTTGGTACTTACACTGGTTTTACCATCCGTGGTGTTAATTATGGAAGTGATAGTTCCAGCAATGATCGTTTCATCTCCACTCTATATAATCAGTTACGTTACCGTTCTACCGAGCAGACTAACTACACGCTTGATTATCGCTACAGCTGGACTGATGCAAGTGGAACTGCCTCTGATTCAACAAATCACTACATCTTGCTTGGTATTGAGCACCGTTTCAGTGCCAATTCAGTATTGGCTGCTAAAGCCGGTGTGCAGATGCGCGACACAGATAATGGTGGTGCCGATGGCGACAGTCCGTTCGCTGAACTTGCTATTCGCACCCGAGTCAATGATCAGTTTAGTGTAAGAGCTTTCAGCAGATACAGCGTCGAGGATTATGGCACAAGTTTTATCGGTTCGACCTATGATACTAACAACACACTTCGTGTAGGTATCAACACTGACTACATTGTTTCTCCTCAGCTTACTCTTCACGGCGGAATCAACTATGTCATCACGGACATGGAAGATGGGCGATTTGTAAATGGTGCTAGCATTGCTGATTTAGATCAAGACATCATCAACATCAATCTTGGCTTTTCCTACAAAATTGATGAGGGAATGTTCGTTACTGGTTCGTACAACTGGACAGACAGTGACGGCAATGGTGGCATTCTTGGATCCGCAGCACAGCGCACCTACGAGCGTAACCGTGCGTCACTAGGCATGCGTCTCGAATTTTAATTTATTTCGAATACTTCGAATTATCAGCCGTCGCAATGTAACACGTTGCGACGGCTTTTTTATTTACTTTCCAATGATTCTTAGAGACAACCTCTTAGAGCTATTTTACCGCACTCGTACAAACTGATCAGCTCATATTTTCTAAAAACAATTTCACAGTATGCAACCGCAAAACAGTCAACAAAACGAAGCATCTCTTCACGCTATAGATTACTGGCAGGTGCTTAAAAATCGTTATGGTGTTATCTTACTAACATTTCTTTTGGTTTTCCTAACAGCAGCAGTTATTACCTATGTGATGCCGAAGAAATATGAGAGTGCGGCACTCGTAGAAGTAAAGCCAATCAGTGACATAGATCCTGTTGGTATGCGTGGGGGTGGAATTGGGACGCCAATGACACGGCAGTTCATGAACACTCAGTTTGAGATTATTGTAGCTCCGGAAACCTTAGGGCGGGCTATCGATAAGATTCAGTTAGAGACCAGCTGGGGGCAAGACCGAAAGACAGTGATCGATGTTTTAAGAGAAATAGTTAGGACTACTCAGAGAAGAGGCACTGACTTGATTGAAATATCTGTTAGGCATCGTAAAAAAGAAGAAGCTCAGCGAATTGCAGAAGCAGTATATGAAGCCTATAAAGATCGCCGATATGATTTGGAAATAAATGTGCGCAAGGATCAGCTTAAAGCAGTCAAAGTTGAACTCCAGAATAAGAGTGACCGTGTTGCTGAATTACGAAAGCGCCTGATGGATATTGCTGAAAAAGTTGGTGTGATTTGGGTGGAAAGTGAAAGAGGGGGCGAAACCATCGGTGGCGAACTTGAGTTGCGTCAGTTGGCTGAAAGACAGCTCTATGAAGCTGAACGAGAGCGTGATCAGCTCAAATTTCAGATTGATAAACTATTGGCTGTTGCTGATGAAGATCTCCCAGGACTTGCAGCTGATCTGCCAGATGTAGGATTTAGAGAGGCTTACAACAAGTTTGAAGATGCAAAAGCTGAGTTGCAGACTGCTAAGGCGTCAGGCCTCGGTACTAGGCACCCAGATATTGTAATGCGTACCACTCGTATTGAAGAGCTCAAGAAAGGGTTAGAGAAGCGTGCTATCAATGTCAGACAGTCACTTACCCACAAACTGGCGATTATTGAAGGGCGTGTGAATAAAATGCGCGAAGTGCGTGACAAGAAGCAAGATGAGGGAACTGACAGGGCACGGGCATTTCAAGAGTTCAATATTGCTCGCAAGGATTATGAAACGGCGCAGGGAATCAAAGATCAAATGCAGATTAAGTATGATATTGAGAAAACTAAATTGGCCATTCCTCCAACTAACATCATCATACATCAGATTCCAGAAATAAACGATATTGCAGTTAGCCCAAATATCCCATTAAATCTTGCATTAGGTGCAGTTGTTGGTGTGATTTTTGGTCTAGGTATTGCATTCTGTCTCGAATACCTCGACACCTCTGTAAAGAGTTTAGAAGATGTTGAGCGATTCCTCCAAGTACCTGTTCTTGCTGTAATTCCGAAAGACGTAGTGGTTCTCCATAGGCAGAGTGGAATGAGTCCTGATGCTGAGGCTTACCGTATTCTGCGCACCAATATAGAATTTAACCGGAAGAATCCTGAGGACAACTCGATTACGGTGGTCTCGGGTGGTGCTGGTGAAGGTAAGTCAACCACATTGTGTAACCTTGCTTATATTTGCGCCCAAGGTGGTTACACGACACTGATGATAGATGCTGACTTACGCCGTCCGCGTCTTCACACGTTTTTTGATATCAATAATTCAGTTGGTTTAACCAACTATTTAACTACTGATTTACTTCTTGAGGATGTGATTCTGCAAACACCAGTAGATAACCTTTATTTCATGCCCTCGGGTATTCTGCCTGCTGACGCCGCTGGGATTCTGAACTCACGCCGGATGTCAGAGCTTATCCAAGATGTTAAGCAGCGTTTTGATCTTGTGCTTGTTGACTCACCCCCGATTCTCGGTGTGAGTGATGCATCAGTGCTGGCCAGTGAGGTTGATTTAACGATCGTTGTGGTGCAGCACCGCAAGCTTCCTCGTAATATGCTTGTTCGTGTTAAACAGGCGGTAGAAAATGTAGGGGGTCATGTGATTGGTGTTGTGCTCAACAACGTTGATGTCCGCAGTGATAATCAATACCAGTACTATACCAGTTACTACACGTACTATGCACCTACTACAGGTGACGAAATAGCCAGAGATACAGCCACGGCTGCACCAGCGCCATCACAGCAGGCACAGCCAGCCAGAAAGGATGAGGATCTTTACTAGTGTTGATCTCTTTTTTGACATGATTCGTGATCTATGCTAAATTTTCGACTCTATATACACCAATTACTACTTATGAAATTATTCCGATTACCAATTATCTTATGTGCACTAGCTATAATTAGTCTTGGTGGCACCACTGTTGCTCAGTCAATATCATCGAAAACTACCTTGAATATTGTTATCAAGGGAGTGCCGCAAGTTGAGCAAGTTCGGATCAGTGGGCAATATGTCGTAAGCCCGCAAGGTTATGTATTTCTGCCTCTGCTTGATAATGGCATTAAAGCGAGTGGGCTATCAAGCTCTGCCTTAGCCCGTAAAATTGAGGCAGCATATCGCGAAGCAGAAATGTATCAAAGTCCTCGTATCAACGTTATTTCGGCTAAGGATAATGCGGAATCTAATATTGATGCTCAGACCGTGACGATTGGCGGATATGTGAAAAGTCCTGGGCCAAAGCCATACATGCGTAATATGACATTGTATCAAGCAGTGTCGGCTGCTGGTGGAGAAAATGCTTTTGGATCAATCCGCCGAGTAGAGCTCTTCCGGGGCGGTAAACGCTCTGTGTATGACTTAAGAAAAACTGAAGATATGGGTATAAAAATCTTCCCAGGTGATAGTATTAACGTGCCACAAAAAACCGCATTCGGTGGGTAATTTAATTTTGATAAAAAAACAAAGTGTCTCGTAGAGTTAAATCTACGGGGCATTTTTTTTAAGTGATGTTACTTGGCTAAGCCTGATCCTTTTACAGCAATAAGGTTTTAGTGGGATAGTGACTCAGTGTAAGGCTAGAGCCAACCAATCATGCTGCAGACGCGAAATACTGCGTAAATGAAGAGAAGGAATAAAATAACGACAAAGCCCTTGGCGCATGCTTCGATTGAGGTGCGGGTCATGATATGATGGGAAAATAGTCAAAAGCGGATAAGACGATTGGTATATAGGCTCGAGAATTGCTCAGGTCAAGGACAGGTAATGAATCACTTTTCCTTTTTTTTAATGAAGGGATGATATATAGGATAGACTATGTATCTTACATTTTATGTATGTCTCATTGCTTTGCCAGTAACTTTGGCTTCCTGCAGTATTAGTGGTAATCACATAGGGTATATAACGCGGAGCTACTCTATTCGCGGTAAACACTACCAGCCCATGCCAGTCAACCAGGCGCTTAACTACGGCGAAGTCGGGATTACTGCTTGGTATGATGAAAGTACGTTTTTTGGACTTAAGCGAGGACATACTCGCCATGGGGGAAAAAGTCATGGCATAGGATATTTCTGCAGAGCATAAGACATTACCACTTCCGTGTGTTGTCAAAGTGACCAATTTAAATAACGCTAAATCTTTGAAAATGCGTGTTAATGATCGTGGCCCATTTATCCTTGGTCGAATAATAGATGTTACGCCCCGTGCAGCTAAAAAACTTGGTTTTAAAGCAAAGGGACTGACACGCTGCAGGGTGGAGGTTTTAAGTGTTGGAGATGGTAGGTATAAGCATAAAGTACGCCGTGGCTGGGGTTGGTGGTGATGACGGCTTGCAGCGACGGTCAAGCAAGGCTATCAACAACCATGATCTACTTAGATTCAAACGCCACGACACAGGTTCACCCTGATGTGCTTGACGCAATGATGCCTTACCTCACTGACAACTGGCATAATCCGTCAAGTGGTTACCGTGCGGCAAAAAGAGTCAGAGAGGCAATTGATCTAGCGCATGAGCAGGTTGCAGCGCTGATAAACGCCTCCGCTGAAGAGATCGTGATGACTGGGTGTGGCACAGAATCAAATAACGCAGCACTGGCATTTCTTGCCAACCAGCATCGGGATACAAATAAAATTGTAACCAGTGCTATCGAGCACAGTGCTATTCTTCGTTATGTGGATGCGCTTGTCGACTCGAACGGAATGACGGTCGAACACGTTGGTGTGGATACAGGTGGCAGGCTTGATCTTGATGCCTACCAAGCGGCCTTGAATGGTGCTGCGATGGTTAGTATTATGTGGGCAAATAATGAAACTGGGGTAATACAACCGATTGATGAAGCCAGTGCTCTGGCGCGTAAAGCAGGTATACCGTTCCATACAGACGCTATTCAGGCTGTGGGGAAAACACCCATAGATGTGCAACAAACCCCGGTAGATTTTTTATCGATATCAGGTCACAAGTTTCATGCTCCTAAAGGGGTAGGTGCTCTCTACATAAGGTCGGGAATGCGATTTGAGCCGATGCTACGAGGTGGAGGACAGGAAGGGGGGCGTCGAAGTGGTACCGAAAATGTTGCAGGTATCGTAGCGCTTGGCAAGGCTGCTGAGCTAATGAAGGTACGATTAGATGATGATAATCATGCGGGAATAGCAAGCCTGCGTGATCACATGGAAGATCGTCTGTTAGCTGAGATTAGGGGAGTTAATCGGAATGGCTCATTGGAGCATAGAACAGCCAATACCAGCCACCTTTCGTTTGATGGCTGCGAGGCGGCCGGTTTGCTGATATTGTTAGATGAATACGGGGTGCAGTGTTCTGCTGGTAGTGCTTGCATGACTGGTAAACAACAACCATCTCACGTTCAAACTGCCATGTCCATTTCGCCTACACAGGCAAAAAGTAGCCTGCGGCTCTCTCTGTCGATTTTTAGTACCCGCGCCGACGTGGATACCGCTGTCGAGGCAATTCAAAAAGCAGTCAGTAAGCTACGTAGTGTTCAAGGTAATTCCGGCGTTGGTCCTGTCCAGGTATACACCTCAGATTAACCAAGATTCTCAATCCGGAACACCACGGGTCGCGAATTTACACAACTGAGCGACTCTATATTTTTCAGAGTTTTCTTCAGCAAGCCAAACTTACAGGTATGTAGCTGGAAAACCATATCTACAAAATCCGCATCTGGTTCTTCTGCGTTCACAGGCGAGTGTGTGCCTGCAACACCAATACCTGCATCAGCTAACGCTGTAGCAATCTTGGCAATCACTCCTGGTTCGTCGTTTACATCAAAGCGCACATAGTAAGGCGTCTCTGTGTCTTCAATATCCATGATATTTCCTGTATCTTTGTAGGGCAAGAATCCTTGGTGTGAGTTGTCGTAAGTCTTATTATGGCAGGCATCAACGATATCAGCGACCACAGATGACGCTGTAGGGTCTTTGCCCGCACCACGGCCGTAGAAGAGTGACTCGCCCGCTGTATCACCACGAACAGCAACAGCATTGAATACTCCATTCACACTCGAGAGTACATGGCTTTGGGGAATAAATGATGGCTGGGTGCGAAGTTCAATTGTGCCATCAGGATGTTCATGCACAACACACAATAGCTTGACGACAAAACCAAGTTGCTTGGCAAAATTAATATCAATAGCACGTACTCGTTCGATGCCGCGCACGTATATTTTGTCGGCATCAATAATGAAACCATAGGCCAGAGTAGCCAGCAAAATTGCTTTGTGAGCTGCGTCCCAGCCATTGACATCGAGTGTCGGATCGGCTTCGGCGTAGCCTAGCTGCTGTGCCTCTGCGAGGGCTTCCTCGTATCCATAGCCAGCATCAGTCATACGCTCAAGAATGTAGTTGGACGTGCCGTTGATCACGCCGACCATTGATTGAATGCGATTCCCTACAAAGGAGTCCTGAACCGCCTTGATGATTGGAATGCCACCTGCGACGGCAGCCTCGAAGTATATGGGTGTATTCATCTCACGGGACAGTGCAAAAAGTTCACGCCCGCGTTCTGCAAGAAGTGCCTTGTTGCCAGTAACTACAGGCTTCTTTGCTTGAAGAGCTGCGGCTACGATGTCAAATGCCGTGGTGGTTCCACCAATTAGCTCGATCACGATGTCCACGGTGTCATCAGCGACAACTTGCTCCCAATCAGGTGTAAACAGATCAGCGGGAACACTTTTTAGGCGTGATTTTGATATATCACGCACGGCGATACGCTTAACCGCTGCACGAACCTCAGAGCGGCTAGCTATCAGCTCTCCATTACGTTCCAGTGTTTCCCACACGCCGGTGCCAACGGTGCCGAATCCTGCTAGTCCTATACCCAGTGTCTTACTCATAATCTACATGTCCGTCATGGACATGTCACTTCTGACGCACCTTGCACATTTCCAAAAGTCCAAAATGTAACATAAATCAAGATACACGTGGCATTGACAGAGATCATGAGACATGGGACTAATAAATTAGCTATGAGCAGACGTACCGTAATCATTCCAGAGACTCCACAAGTCGTGGGCTCTGTGGCGACGTTGAATCAGCTCGCCTGCGTGCAGCCGGTGGAGCTGCCGTCGTTATGCGATATCTTAGAGATACGACTCGATGGCATGTCGGAACATATTGGTGCGTTGAAAGACGAATTGGATCGGTTTAAAGATTTCCCCTTACTATTTACGGCGCGTGCTTATTCGGAAGGCGGCTTAGCTGATTTGTGTGCTGCTGAGCGGTCGAGGCTTCTGCTCGAAGTTGCCGACCATGCAAGTTGGGTTGATGTTGAGCTAGCTTCTTACGAAGAAATGAAATCTGTGATTCACCAGATCAGGTGTCAAGAGGTTGGGCTAATTCTCTCGTACCACAACTTCGAAGAAACTCCGGCGGAGATCGAGATACAGCGTCTGGTTGATTTAAGCGAGGAGGCGGATATTGTGAAAATAGCTGTGCAACATAATTGCGTGCAAGAATTAGCACGCTGTACTCATATTCTTGAGAGAAATGACCACCCGATGTCATTAATGGGGATGGGTGAGCTTGCGGCTGTGTCACGCCTTCTTTATGCCCAGCATGGATCATTGTTAAACTATGGATACCTTGGGGGCGAGCAGACTGCACCCGGTCAATGGCCTGCCCCGTTAATGAAGCAGGCAATCCAAGCTTTAGCTCGTCGAGCATGACCTGCCCCATCGCGTGCCTGCTTACATTTCTCCTGCAGGCTGGTTTACAATTTTGATGGGCGCATTTGGGAGCGCATTGAGAAAAGTTTTGCCATATGGTTTATTAACTACTCGGTTATCTAACAAAACAACAAGCCCGGTATCCTTCGCTGTGCGGATTAACCTCCCCACTCCTTGGCGTAACTTGAGCACTGCTTCTGGCACCGAGTATTCTATGAATGAGTTCCCGCCTGATGCTTCGATGGCTTCAAGTCTTGATGCAACAAGCGGGTGATCGGGTACGGCGAAGGGTAGCCGCGTCACAATCACGTTTGAGAGAGCTTCGCCTGGGACATCCACACCCGCCCAGAAGCTGTCGGTTCCAAAGAGTACGCTGTTAGTGTCTTTGCGAAACACTTCGATCATTTTGTGTCGAGCCATGCCATCACCTTGGAGGAGCAAACGCCAATCATTATCAAAGAAGAAGTCTTCCATCGCATCTGCAACGTTTCTCATCAGGCGATAACTAGTGAACAAAACAAAGGCTTTTCCCTCAGTGTATTTGAGTACGCGACCAATCCACTGGATCAGTGCTGATTCATAGTCATCACTGGTGGGGTCTGGCATAGACTTGATCACGTAGATCTGCATTTGCTCCTTATAATTAAATGGGCTACCAATCTTTACGGATATGGCGTCTTCAGCTCCGATACGTTTGCGAAAGTAAGTCAGTTGCTCATCTCCCGTGCCAAGTGTGGCACTTGTTAAGATACAGGTTCGGTCTGGGCCAAACATCATTTTTCTGAGGCGGTCTGCCACATTAACTGGTGCCGAGTGAATACTGAGCATGTCACCATCGCGCCCTCCTTTCTGTACCCAATAAACTGATTTATCGTCATCTTGATCGAGAAAAATCCTAACACATGCGTGTATCTCACGCATTCGCCGAGCGCCATCCATGAGCTCTCCTTTGGTGGTTGATTCCTTATCCATTCTCTCAGCCACGTCTTCTATTTCTTGCCAGAGTGTCCTCAGCGGTTCGCCTAATGTATTCTTTACGAAGTCTGGGTTTCGCACTCGGAATTCTTTGCTGAATTTGCCAAATACCACTTCTTCATTAAGGCTGCTGAAAAATTCGTCCGCTGCATCAAGAGCTTTTTCTGCCGCCTTCATCGCTGGTGCATTGTTCAGAGCACGCATAAGTCCTTTGCGGTTCTTCGGGTTATAGAGTCGCTGAATCTCGAATTTAACGCCAGCATGGCTCTGGCGTAGACCAAGTTGGGTTGCGGCAACATGCTCAAGCGTATGTGCTTCGTCAAAAATAACAAAGTCATTTGGAAATAGGTATCCAACGTCTTCATCCGATAGCTCTTGAAGTGCGAATAGCGAAAAGAATAGCGTGTGGTTGATTACAATAATATCCGCTTCTTCTGTTAGTTTTCTGGCCTTCTGATAAAAACAATTACCTCGCTTGCCGCAAGTGCGGTGCGTGCATACGCTTCCGTCGCTACAAACCTGTGTCCAAACTTTTGCTGACGGTTGAAAATCTAAATCTGTTCGTGTGCCATCATGTGTTCCCTCTGCCCAGTCCCATATTGCTTTCAGTTCTTCGGACTCGCTGGTGCTGAACAAATCACCCACTGAATCCATTGCACGGCGCAATCGCAATGGACAAATGTAGTTTCCACGACCTTTCAGTAAGGCGGCTTTAAGATCTCCGCCCAGAATTTTTTGAGCTAGTGGAATGTCCTTACTGATCAATTGCTCTTGCAAATTAATGGTGTGTGTAGAAATCACTGCCTTTCTGCCAGTATCTAGCGAAAACTGAGCCGCGGGCAGCAGATAAGCTAATGATTTGCCTACACCAGTGCCTGCTTCAGCACAGAGCACACTCTGGTTTTCTAATGCTTTGGCAACTGCCACTGCCATTTGCTGTTGTTCCGCTCTGTATTCAAAGTCTGGCGATGCAGCTAGCCCCCCTGAGGCGGAAAACATCATTTCCATGCGCTCAGCCAGGTCTCCTTTTGTGGCACCTGCGCCCTCTTCAATTCGGATCATCTGTAGCTGAGCATGATCGATTACTTTACATTTGAACAGATTTTTAGAACACCATTCGCTCTGGACTCACTGTTCTACTATTGCGATGATCAATCTCACATGAGCAATAAGCTATCACTTGTCACTAATCAGAAAATTCGAGTTGCTAATAGGGACTACAGAAAAGAAGGGTTTGAGGAGCTAGAAAATCGTCTAGGCACCTTGATGGATATGCTTGCCGATGTATTGCCGGAAGAGGCTAAGCTTGCTGACTCGATCCCGTGGCGTGGTCATGAAATTAAAGATCACTCGAATGACCCTGAGGAAGCGGCCACAGTGGCACAGCTGCAGGCAGTTTGTTTTGAAATTCTCAATATGGTTGAGGAGCGCACAGCGCTGAAAATCCGACAGCGCCGACGGTGTGACTTAGGATTTGAATCAGAGCAAGGCTTATGGGGGCGGATTTTCCATGATCTGAAGGTGCAGGGATTTGTGGAGAATGATGTGCTCGAGACGCTGTCTAAAGTGTCTGTGACACCTGTGCTCACAGCACATCCGACCGAAGCCAAGCGACCCACGGTGCGTGAGCGACACCTTGCGCTTTACAAGGATCTTGTGCACTGGGATCGCTACCGCAAGGATCCTGCATCGTTAGAGAAAGTGATGGACTCCATACAGATTAGTCTGGAGACCCTCTGGCATACGGGTGAAATCCATGCATCGCGCCCGAGTATTACCGATGAGCTGCGAAACGTCATATACTATTTGCGCGAAGTCTTTCCTTATGCGCTTCGTGAGCTTGATATTTCATTAGAAAGCTCATGGAAATCTGCGGGTTGGGATGTGGAAAAACTTCGCCGTTCAGAGGCTTACCCGCAGCTTCGTTTGGGAACTTGGGTCGGAGGTGATCGTGATGGTCACCCGCTTGTCACGGCAGAAGTTACGGCGAATACTCTGCGTAGGCTCAGGAAACATGCCATGCGAATGCATGAACGTGAGCTGCGAGCAGCCGCTACCGTGCTGACAATTTCTCCAGATATTGACGAGGTGCCAGTTCAGTTAACAGAGCGCATCAACGCGTTGCGTGAGGAGCTTGGTAACCGGGCAGACTATCCACATGCTGTTAATCTCAACGAGCCATGGCGATGTCTCTGCTACCTCATGCGCGAAAAGCTCGATCCCTTAGATGGCTACTCGGATATTGCTGAATATATTGAAGATCTAAATTTATTGGAAAACACGCTAATGGAAATTGGAGCTAACCGCTCTGCGCATAGAGTGATTTTTCCTCTCAAACGTCTGGCTCAGGTATTCGGGTTTCATCTTGCGACACTCGATATTCGTCAGAACTCGCCATTTCATGATAAGGCAGCGGTGCAGATGTTTCGAGCAGTAGGCATAGCTGAGGCTGAGGGGTTTTCAGACTGGCCAGAGGATAAGCGCATTGAGTTTTTGTTAAATGAGCTGCGTAAT
>JABHEX010000337.1 GCA_018676385.1 Akkermansiaceae bacterium | reverse complement strand
CCTCTGCCGCAACGGCAGTGAAAGATCCTGCCGGCGACATTAGGCCGGATCTTACCGTGGTCCCCGACCCATCCGAGCGCGCTGGCTCACCTCAAAGTGAGGATAATGGCCGCACTACCCGCAAGAAGATGAGTATGATGCGCCGCAAAATTGCCAGCCATCTGGTAAATGCTCAGCAGAACGCTGCTATATTAACAACTTTCAACGAGGTCGACATGACCGCCATTATGGAGTTGCGTAAACTGGTGCAGGAAAATTTCATCTCCAAGTATGACTGTAAGCTCGGCTTCATGTCGTTTTTCATCAAAGCAACTGTGGAGGCTCTCATGGATGTTACCGCCCTTAACGCTAGCATCGACGGCACGGATATCATTCAGAACAACTTTTATGATATTGGTGTCGCAATCGGCACGGAGAAGGGCCTCGTTGTTCCAGTGTTGCGCGATTGCGATAAGAAAAGCTTCGCAGAAATCGAGCAGGGTATCATCGATTATGCTGAGAAGGCGAGGGATGGGAAAATTCAGTTAGAAGATCTTCAGGGAGGAGTGTTCACCATTTCCAACGGTGGCGTTTATGGCTCACTGCTGAGCACTCCAATTCTTAGTCCTCCACAGAGTGGGATCCTTGGGATGCACACCATTCAGCAGCGCCCAATTGCACTCGATGGTGAGGTTGTGATACGCCCTATGATGAATCTCGCATTGAGTTATGACCATCGGCTCGTAGATGGGAAAGAGGCAGTCACTTTCCTCATCCGTATCAAGGAGAGTCTGGAAAACCCTAGTCGATTGATGCTTGGAATGTGAGAGGGCGAATCCCATTCGCATTTCAAGAGCGGGAATACTTTTGACATTGTCTATTCTCGGATAACGGATAAAACTCATCTTGGCATCGACTTCCGGAGGATATGGGTAGTTGAAAAAGTGTGTTACGCATGTTGTCATATGTTAGTATTGCAGTACTTATTGCACGGATATACTGGTATTGATACAGGGCGCACTGTTTCCTGAGTCAGTCATATTGCCTACCGAGCAGGAGGTAATACCTCACATCTTTTTCGTAACTGATTGTGCGCTGAAATGAGAACGCATCCCAAGATTGACACAAAAACACTCGACCAATTCATGCCGCCTCACATAGGATGCATGAACATAATTAGATAGAATGCTGAACTAGACACCCTTAAACTTTATGACCTAATATCGAACATCCAGAGTTATCAGCGGGAGTCAAAAAACTGTAATCTGAATACCAGCAACAAAATGGAATATTTCTATACCTTCTTAAAAGGCTTTGCCATGGGCGCAGCAAATATCATCCCCGGGGTCTCTGGGGGAACGATTGCCTTCATCACCGGGATATACGAGCGATTGATCAATACGCTCAAATCATTTGACCTCAAAGCAATTCGTTATTTGCTAAAATTTGACTTTGGTAGCTTTGCGAAGCATGTGGACTTTGGTTTCATACTCGCGCTTGGGTTGGGTGTCGTAACAAGCGTGCTCACCTTAGCAAAATTACTCAAGGGTGCATACTTGGATCATCCGATTATGGTAAATGCCTTTTTCTTCGGCTTGATTTTGGCATCGATTTTTTCTGTTGGCCGAATGGTAAGAAGCTGGAGATTCATGCAGATTGTTGCCCTTTTGTTAGGGCTCGGTGTTGCTGTTTCACTTGCGCTAATGAGTCCCAGAGGAGTAAATCCCGATCCCAGTTATCTTGCTCTGTGTGGCGTTGCTGCAATGTGTAGCATGATCATTCCCGGCGTTTCCGGATCGTTTATCCTCCTACTCATGGGCAACTATAAGCTCATCATGCTCGATGCTGTAGACAATCTACGTCAAATGAAGTTCGTTGAGGCTCTGCCCGTTCTTATACCCGTTGGTTTGGGTGCAATTGTTGGATTGGCTGTATTATCGCGTGTCCTGAGTTGGTTGTTTAAAAAGTATCACAACACGGCGGTAGCACTAGTTACTGGGTTTGTAGCAGGCTCCCTGATTATCATCTGGCCATGGAAAAACGCAGTCTATTCCGGGGTAATCAAGGGTAAGGTGATTACTTGGGACCGTTATTTTCCAAATATCCTAGATTCATCGACTTGGATCGCTATCGCATGGCTTTTGGCTGGTATTGCACTAATTGCCGTGATCGAAAAGCTTTCAGCTAAACCTGCAGCATAACTTTTCCCCAATGCACTCGCTGCCACTGAAGACGCGTTTTATTCCCCAAACAGTGATAATGTTGATTATACAAGATGATTTTCACTGAAACCTTGGTTTTGAAGACACTTGAAATATGATCGATGATATTTGTTGTAGGTGTGCGAAGCATAAGCAAACCAAGCGTCCTGGCCACAAGATGACCTTGGGTCTCTGTTACCCCAGGCATGATTGTGTTTGATGCTCAATCAATTAGGAAACAGGTAAATTTGATCTCCGTAGAACGAAGGTGTTGTAAAACAGCCAGAATTCTAATTTTTAATAAAAAAATTAGGAATTGGAGAGATTTTTTTTGACAGTCAGTCGCTCTCTGCTAGCTTGCCGCCCGCTTTCAGGAGGAACAGCGAGTAATTGTGGTTTTTTTAATACCTGTCATACGGGTTGCAAACTACCATATTCCTTGTCAGACCAATAGAAAGCGCTCGGGCGAAAGCTCTTGTAGCTCAGGGGTAGAGCGCGTCCTTGGTAAGGACGAGGTCGCCGGTTCAATTCCGGCCAAGAGCTCCATTTCTGAGCAAAAAAAGTCTGTCTGTTTTAACCTCCCGCATTACCACGGGGGAATGAACAGCCAGCATTACAAATAAGACCTAAGACTAAGAAGACCTAAGACTAAGAAAAACCAGCAGCCCGAGAGGGCCACCACAACTAATACAATACCATGGCTAAAGAAGCATTCGAAAGAAATAAGCCACACGTAAACGTCGGCACAATCGGCCACGTTGACCACGGCAAAACCACTCTCACCGCAGCAATCACTAACGTGCTTGCTGAAGCGAACGGAAGTGAGGCAAAAGCATATGATGAGATCGACGCCGCTCCCGAAGAGCGAGAGCGCGGTATCACCATTTCTACTGCACACGTTGAGTACGAAACAGACAACCGTCACTACGCGCACGTTGACTGCCCAGGTCACGCTGACTACGTCAAAAACATGATTACCGGTGCCGCTCAAATGGACGGTG
>JABHEX010000336.1 GCA_018676385.1 Akkermansiaceae bacterium | reverse complement strand
TCCTGACCAACTTTCCGCTGACTGTTTTTGCCACCTCCAAGCGCAAGCGACAAGCTGATATTCGCATAGCGAAAAAACGCCTTCTTGCCAGCTCGATCAGCGGATACTCGCTGCTTTTCAACGATGTGCTGCCATCCGACTGTAAGCTTCCTCGTCAAGCGGACAGTTCTAAAGTAGAAATCTTCTCCATTGGCGAACGAGCCACTGGCAGACAGCGTGGACGGGATAAAATGCGCGCAAATTTAAACGTATTCGATGGGTTCGATACAATCTAGTCCGACGAGAAAAGCGTCCATTGAGTTTAATGTGATCTCAAAGTGCTTTGCACTCACGTTGAAGTTAAAAAAGCTGTGATTGACGGCATCGAAGTCGATGAAATTACATGGGTTCTTTTTGCGTTTCATCTGCTTGGCAAACTTTGCGACTTCGGCGTGCGGCACAATAGTATCAGATTTGCCATGAACAATTAGGCTAGGCGGTAGACCCCTGCGGATAAGATTTAATGGACTCTCTTTATGTGCTTTTTTTGAGTCCGTAAACCGATGGTGCTCTGGTGATTTTTTCCCTGTATTAACGATTGGGCTTAAAGCGATTATTCCAAGTGGTCGAGCAGTAAAGCCACCGACATCTAAAACCTCGGGGAGCATCGCTAGAGATAGCGCCATATGAGCACCTGAGGCAGCACCGGCGGCAATGATACGGTTTGGATCTATGCCTAATATGGCGTGGTTGTGGCGTAGCCAGAGCATGGCCATTTGTGCATCTTCAATAGCATCTTCAGGAGATGTTTGATGTTTAGATGCAACGCGATATTCGACGGCCACGGCAACCATTCCTCTGCTTGCAAAATGCATGCAGTGTGGAGCAAATTGGGTTGGCATGCTGACGTCCCACAGGCCGCCATGGAAAAAAACAATCGCGGGTATTGCGACTTGCGTATCGTGGTTGGGTGGGGAAAAGCAATGCGCAACCAACTCCAAACCATCTTCTATATGGTAGACATACGATCGGGCGTTCTTGAGTAGTTGGCGCTCGCGCTCCTCGCCAAACGGGCTGATAATCTGTGTTGCGGGAATGATGGTGGTCATTGTGCTCAGTCGTTTGCGTGTGGCTGCGAATGCCGTTCAGCGTATTACTAAGAAATGGTTTGCCCTTTTAGAGATTTGTTGTCGAATGGAAAGCGTGTTGCGACTAAATTTATTTCTCTTGACCACGTGTTTGATATTATCCCTAGGGAGTGGCGATAGGCTATCTGCACAAGCTGCCTCATCTCCGGCACTGGCGAAACCTTTGCAGGATATTTATCTTTATTGGAGAAAGGCGATGACGATGCGTAATTTTAATGCGTGGAAACAGATCACAGCATCCCACCGGAAGACGGCGATCCAGAATAGGGTGCTGTCAACAAAAGGCGTGTGGCCGACAGATATTTTCAAACTCCCGACGGCGCCGCCATCGTTGTCAGGGCTGAAATTATTAAAGGCTCGTTCTTTGGGGGTCACTGCCAAGTTGGTTTATTTTGGTAAAGTAGATTTTGGAATTGGTGGGAACCCGACCGACAATATTCTGGTATTAAGCTTCGTTCATGAGGGGAGAGGGTGGAAATATGATACTGCAGAATTTGTTAACCTGAGTAATTTGTTAGGCGTGCGTAAACAAATCCAAGGTGGTGATTTAAGTTATGTCGATGGAGTTGCATTTTTACCGGATGGAAAACGCCCAAGCCAACCGATTGTGGTGAAGAGAGCTAAGTATATTGCAAAGGTATACGCGTTTTGCCCCGGGCGTGACGTGCGTGTCTCAGTGAATCGTATCAGCAAGCATCGTTTTCAGGATATTCAGCATTCTGAGGTTGTTGTTGGTGGTGCTGGTGATGGGAGGAACGAAATCTTTTATGCCATCAAGGACGTGCCCGGCTATAAAGGTAAGGATCCACTGACAATCCGAGTATATCTGTTCTCACAGATTAATGGTGTGAAACCCGTGAAAGTATTTCAGTATCAGGTCGAAAAAGGAGAGGTGCCGCATGCCAAGGGTTCCAGTTTTTTCAATGTCGATGCTGCTGTGGCTAGGAAAGTATTATTGGGTAAGTGATGCGCAGGTGGTTAGGTTCTACAGGGGGTTAGGTTCTAATAACAGTAAGCCAATGGGTTGACAGTGAGTCACAATGTCTTAGCCATATAGATGACGCAGGCAATCAATTCGTTGAAAGTGAGGACTAATGAGTAAGATAGACAAGTTATCGCCTTGATTTTTTTTGGGCTCGTGTGCATGTAATGTGCTCCGATGGATAGGTGGATACTATTTACTGCTGTTCTTCTGGCCGCCGCTGCAGCCCTGCATGGCGCTAGATATTTGTCGCGTGGAGAACGTTCTCGTTGGACGGTTTTGTGGATGCTCGGCTCGTTTGCCTGCCAGTTTATTGTATTGGGTTTGCGGAGCGAGCTACGTGGCAGTTGTCCGCTCGGCGATATGGGGGAAATGTTTATCTTTGCGTCGTGGGCGCTGAC
>JABHEX010000335.1 GCA_018676385.1 Akkermansiaceae bacterium | reverse complement strand
GTGCCTCGCGAATAAATGGGTCAAAGAGCAAATCGCTTGCGTCTTCATGCAAACGAGCCATGGCGACGTGACGATTGCCGTGTCGATCGAGGACCTTGAGGATGCGTTTCATGCCGCCAACCGCAATCAGTTCAGCTTCACCGTAGCGCTCCTGAAGTGCACAAAGCTGGCCGTAAAGAGGCGACTCTGCTGCCGGATCAATCTCCTCGAACGCCTCCTCAAACAGATTGTTCAAGGCTTGGGTTCGGTCTCTCGATTCTTCCATCATTGGTCAAACTCCAGGTAACTGCGCAACTGTCTGGCTTCCTTGCGGAAGCGCGACTGGACACGATTGCGCAGTACGTAGACCGAGTCCTTGGTCAACTCAAGTGCCGACGCGATATCGTCAACGGACTTTCCATCGAGAGTCATCGTAAAAACGTCCATGGCCTTGCCGGAAAAACTAGCATTCAAGCGTTCAATGACCAGCGCAATGATGTGTTTCCGCCACTCGCTTTCAATGATGTCCTCAATATCCGGTGCCGTGACGTCGGCGACGGCGGCGTTGGCCTCTCGGCGTTTTCGTGAGGCCGCCTGGCTGCAATGCGTATAGAAGGTATTGCGGATGACCGTTCCCAGCCATGTGCGAAACCTAGCGTGGTCACGGCCTAGTTCCACAGTTGACAGGTTCTGCCATAACTTCACCAAGATGGTTTGGCTAAGATCTTCGAGGTCATCCATTGGCGCCTGCAACTGCATCAGCACCATGCGAATAAAGCTCGCATAATAGTCGGTGAATTCGTCCCAGGCTTGGCTGTCGTCGGGATCGCGCGCACGGTCAACCAACGTCAGCCGTGTCTGCCACTGCTCTTTCGTCAAGTTGATCTCATGCTGCTGCTCCATGTCCTCAGTCCTTACTTAATCGTGCACCATGCTTCTCGCACCATGATTCTACTTCTACGGATCGATCCGGCTAAACATACAGTTATTTTGCACTATTCTCAAAGTCGCCTGGCCAGTATCTAGCCAAAGGCCGGAAGGGATTGGACTATTCTGAGCGCCTCCTGAAAAATGGTTCATGTGAGTGAGAGTATTCCTTCCTATCCCCGAAAGAAACCCACCTAATAGATCCCGCTGCCAACAAAAATGCCAACACTCCAGAAGGTCTGCGAAGCCCCCTGTGGCACTCTTCCATTTTCTGGCAAACCGTTGAAACTGTCCAAAAGTGTAGACTCTAAGTAGTTCCAAGTAAACACATCTCCAGAGACACTCCCTATATACCTCTAAGGATGAACGACTTATATCAAATTGGTCCTGGGTTCGAGTCCCAGTCTGCGTACCATATGAAACCCCTTAAGCATCAACGCTTAAGGGGTTTCTCCTTTTATAAAGCATACCTAACTGCCAACACTTTTTTACACTGTTGCATAGCCTCCGCTAGAGCGCTTCAGATCAAGCCATATACCTTCCTCTGCACATCGCTATTCTATAGTATCCCCGAACAATTCTGCATACACCTCTCGGACTCTTTTGTATTCAGTAAATGCATCAAAATGCACGTTTTAGCACCTTCTGAGACGACACAAAAGACGACTTTTAAATGAACAACCCCCTATCTCCTCCTCGCATGATGCTCTCGACCACCTTCACCCCAAAAGCAAATCCCTAGCAGTCACTAACGCTGGACGAACAAGCATCACCAAAACAAGGCTGTCCGTGTGCCCCGGCGACCACACCCAGCAAAAAGGCTTGTAGGGTAATTGCCTACAAGCCTTTCGTTCAATTGATTGAATCTATCTCAGTGCTCTTTGAAATAAGCCCAGGTTATTTCCTGCGGCGCAGGATCAAGGCAAAACCACCAAGGCCAATGAGAGCGGCAGAAGATGGCTCAGGAACGGCGACGGTAAGACTGACGGTATTCGTTGTATCATTCCAGTTGAAGGTGCTACCCTCGTAGCCTGTACCATTTAAGAATGAAAAGTTAGCTGTATTGAAGATGGCCTCCGTTAGGCCGGCAGCTGAACCATCACTCCAGTCGATCAAGTCAAAGGTTTGAGCCCCGCCAGTATAGCCATCGAAATCGACGACAAACGCCGTGTTGTCTATAGCATCCGTCACACCGCCACTGAAATACAAGTTCGAGAAGCCAACAATGGTGTTGAATGGATCGGAACCCTCCAGACCGAAGGTGAGGCTTCCACCACCACCGTTAATTTCCAGATCTCTCATGTTGACGGTCGCTCCATCTTCCAACACAAAACCGGCACCGTTGTATAATCTGATGTAATTAGTCCCCCCGCTGAAACTCGAAGTTCCGTCGAGTGAAATACTGGCACCATTCATGTTAAACTGGAAAGCGCCAGGAACGCCTGTAAACGTTAAATCCGATCCGCTGACCCTTACATCGAGACCGGCCCCACTGTTATTCAGGGCGTTGCCGCTAATATTCACAGTATCCCCGTTGTTGATGATGACTGTGTCGTCGTTACCGGGTACAGCATCACCGTCCCAGTTAGTGGCGGTGCCCCATTCGTTGTCACCCGTCCCCCCGCCGTTGTCCCAGGTGACAGTAGCGGCATGCACGGATGCAAACGATCCTACCGCGATCAGAGTGGCGGCGGCTTTCATGTTGATTTGATAGCTTGATTTCATTTTTTTGGTTTTTGGAGTGTGTCGTGTTTTAGATTTTCAGGTCGAAAATCACTTTTACATCTATATTCTCGTAAAGATTAGCAGGAAAAAAACAATCCCGTCAACACGGCCAATCGACCGTGTTCACTAGATGATCAGTCCCAGCTTAGTGATACTTGGGTGGTATCGATGTTGCGCCTACCTCTCGAGAATTAGAAATCCTCCAGCCCATCGCAGCTGGACACGTCAAAAAAGAAATCGCTGATAGACTCAACATCATCTAGACCACGGTGGATAGCCATGTGGGTAACCGCTACAAAAAGCTCGATGTCAACAATGCCCCGGCCGCCATCAGCAAAGCCTGCCAACAAGCGAACCTTTGACAAAAATCCGTTCAAAGGAAGCAACCCCTCTGAAAAAAAACGCCCTGACAAACCTCAGGGCGTTCTACACACAAATGACGAGTGAATGATTTCACTCGTGAAATGGATTATTTCCTGCGACGCAGGATTAAGGCGATCCCACCGAGACCGAGGAGCGCGGCGGAGGATGGCTCAGGGACGGCGACAAAAGCGATACCGTTCATTGGTGCGAAGTCAGCAGTGCCACCCTGTGTCCAATCAAGGATCAGTGTGTCTGCGACTGTTGCACCAGTGGTGAACTCGTATCTAACAGATGGATCCAACGCGGTTGTGGTCTTAATATCACCGCCAAAATCAAATGTTGAAAATTCGTTGGCACCCCCTACACCGAAAAGATAGAAGGCATAAGTAGTCGAGGCGTCTAGGGTGGCAGTTAAACCAGAAATCGTGAGAGTAGAGGACGCGATGCCAGGTTTTCTGATATGGACGTAGTCACGCTCAAGATTATTGCCTGTAGCCTGCTGGTAGTTTCCACTGTAACCATTAGAGGAGGCAATGCTGACACCCCCCCCTGAAACAGAAGTATTCATTCCAACTACGGTGGCACCGGTGAGGTCTTCAAGGACGCCCATGGCAGTGAAATCTGCGACTGTGGCAGTCGGCCCGCTTCCACCATTAATGTCACCCAGGAAAGTGGTGGCTCCCTGAGCGGCGACCACCATGAATGCGGCGATGCCTGTAAGTGTGTGTAGTTTTTTTATAGTTTTCATAATGTTGTTTAGTTTCTGTTGTTTAGTTTCTGTTGTTTAGTTTCTGTTGTTTAGTT
>JABHEX010000334.1 GCA_018676385.1 Akkermansiaceae bacterium | reverse complement strand
GCACGCGGATGGCGGAGTGTTTGTCGTCGAGTAATTGATTCAGATCGTTTTCCGCGGTGGAGGATTTTTTGCCAAGGATCACGCAGCCGAGAGTCGCCAAGTAGCGTTGGACCGGGTCCTCTGATTTGAGCAGCGAGATAAATTGTGGCAAGTTTTTGGGATTTCGGGCAGATGCCTTGAATGCCAGATCGACGAGTGCGGGCATGTCTTTTTTCCGTGATGCCGCGTAGCTGGTGACGGTTTTGCCGTCTGCGAGTTCGCTGAACATGGGTTCTGGGATGATGCCGGTGTCGTTCACCTTGATCATGGTTTTTTTGAGACATGCGCGCATATTCTGCAAACGTTCAACATGCGCTGGATCAGTGGCGAGGTTTTTAACCTCCCACGGGTCGGCGTGTGTATCGAAGAGCTCCTCGACCGGCTGGTTGGGCTCCCATATGGTTTTATATCGACCTGTTAGTTTGCCGTCTTTCCAGGCTTTCTGCCAATCTTTCCATCCGTCTTGACCAAATTGATAATAGCTGTAGGGCGCGGCAGGCAGGTGAGGAGTGAACCGGCGAATGTATTTCCAGCGGCCATCTGTGATGCGGCGACGCATGCCGTAGATTTCATCGAACCGATCGGCGTAGAGAAACTCGACGTCGTCCTTGCCTGGCTCTTCACGTTTTGAGCCCAGAAATGCACGTCCCTGCATCTGCTCGGGTTTTTCCAATCCTATCAGCGAAAGCAGAGTGGGGGCGAGGTCGACGAATGCAACTGTTTCGTCGATTTTGCTTCCCAGCTTGAAGGGTGAGAGATGCTGCCATTTTTTGGGGACATGCACCAGCATCGGGATGTGGGTGCCGGTGTCTTTAAGGTAGCGTTTGCCACGTGGGGTGATGCCACCGTGATCGCCGTAATAGAAAATGATGGTGTCTTCATCGAGCCCGTCGGCGGCGAGGTTGTCGAGGATTTTTCCGATCTGGGAATCGAGGTTGGTAATGATGTCGTGGTAGTGGGCAACGTCGCTGCGAATGCCAGGGAGATCGGGGAGGTAGGGGCGGAGTGTGACTTTGGCGGGATCGAGTCTGGTTTTGCCAGATTTCTTCTTACGGTTAAACAGTGAGCTCTCGTGGGAGACGGTGAGATTGAAGATGGAGAAGAAGGGAGTGCCTTTCGGTCGGTTTTTGTAGTGGGCTTTTCCTGAGCATGCGTCCCAGATGGTCTTGTCGTTACCGGCGAAGTTGTAGTCGGTTTTTGATCGATTTGTGCAGTAGTATCCCTGGGACTTGAGGTAGGAAACGTAAGGTTTGTATTTTTTGGCAATGGCGTGCCGACTGCGCATGTGTTGGGTGCCCATGGTGGGGGCGTAGGCGCCGTTCAGGATCGTTGAGCGCGCGACGGCGCATACGGGTGCGTTTGAGTAGGCGTGTTTGAAGAGCAGTCCTCCGGCGGCAAGCTTATCGAGTCGGGGAGTTTTTGCCTGCTTGTTTCCGTAACACCCGAGCCAGCCGTAGTCGTTGTCCTCGGAGGTGATCCAGAGGATGTTGGGTTTATCGTTAGCGATAGCTGAAGCGGTGCAGAGCAGGGAGAAAATAAATATCCGAATAGCCATAAAAACCATTCTCTAAATCACTCATGGATTGAACAGCACAAAACGGGATGATGCGTGATTGTATTTGCACCCTCCATAGCCACATGGGATAATCCTGCTACTGCAAGTACATCGTTTATTTATGTCCAATCTATTGATTCACTCACCATACGCTGATCATACAGGTCAGGGTAATTCTGTTACGGCGGTGCGGTTGGGAAAAATTTTGAGTGGTGGCGGATATCGGGTGACCTATAGTGAGCGGGAATATTCTGGTGAGGAGGCGGAGGTCATGATTGCCCTTAATGCTCGGAAGAGTGCGAATGCCATTGTGCGATTCTGTGAACTTAATCCGAGCTCGAAATTGATTATTATCCTAACAGGAACGGATATTAATCATCCGGATAGTAGTGATGAAGATTCTGCAGCGTGGGCCTCGATGATGTTGGCTGAGCGTCTGGTGGTGCTGCATGAAGCATCGCTGAAACAAGTGCCTAAAATTTTTAGGAAAAAGACATGTGTTATCCATCCCAGTGTGACACTTCCAGAAGGATTGCTACATGCGCCCAGTAAGGATGGTTTTAAAATTATGATGGCCGGTAACATGCGGCAGGAAAAAAATCCTGAACTCGCGCATGCTGCTGCGGAGAAAATCTCCCCAGCATTGGAAATTCATCACTACGGCGAATGCACATCGACCGGCTCAGAGAACGTCATCGAACACGGAATCTTTTCTCACGACACCATGCTCGATGCGATGTCGAGCGCCGGAGTTCTACTCAACACCTCATTTCAAGAGGGTGGTGCCAATGCCATCTGCGAGGCAGTCACTATGGGATTGCCAGTGGTCGCCAGTGCCATTTCTGGAAATATCGGCATGCTGGGCGAGGATTACGCGGGACTGTTTCCATCGAATGACTTGGACGCACTAGTAAACATGCTAGAAAAAACAGCCAATGGCCTGGAGTTTTACGCCCTGCTGAAAAAGCAGCTCGCAACCCGTGCACCCTTGTTTACCTACGCTCAAGAGTCGGAATCCTGGCAAGATCTGCTCAATGGCTTGAGCAACTGAGACTTTACTCTGTCCCCATCTTCCCTTATCAGCGCCAATAGCTGCGACCGACCACCGATCACTCCCATCACCATGACCGCTTCTGAAATCCGCCAAAGCTTCCTCGATTTCTTCAAGGAAAAGCAACACACCATCGTGCCCTCGGCTTCGCTAATGCCGCAGAGCCCTGGACTGCTGTTTACTAATGCGGGCATGAACCAGTTTGTGCCGTATTTCTTAGGAACGGAAAAAGCACCTTACTCGCCACCACGTGCGGCTGATACCCAGAAGTGTATTCGTGCCGGTGGTAAGCACAACGATCTGGAGGATGTCGGTTACGATACCTACCACCACACGATGTTCGAGATGCTCGGTAACTGGTCGTTTGGTGACTACTTCAAAAAGGAAGCCATCGAGTGGGCATGGGAGCTTGTGGTCGAACGTTGGGGGTTTCCTGCCGACCGACTCTACGCAACCGTTTACATGCCGGGAGAAGGTGACCCGGGACAATTCGATCAGGAGGCATATGATTTTTGGGCGGCTTTGTTTGAAAAACAGGGATGCGATCCGAAGCGCCAGATTGTTAACGGCAACGTGAAGGACAACTTCTGGATGATGGGTGAGACCGGGCCTTGCGGTCCGTGCTCGGAACTGCACGTCGATCTAACACCGAATGGCGATACCGATGGTAAGTTAGTCAACATGGACTCCGATCTCTGCATCGAGATCTGGAACCTCGTGTTCATTCAATACAATGCCGAGGCCGATGGTTCGTTCCGCGATCTTCCCGCTAAACATGTTGATACCGGCATGGGCTTTGAGCGTGCGGTTTCGATCTATCAGGGCACTGATGGGTTTAAGGACTTTTCCAAAAAACCAACCAACTACGCGACCGATGCCTTCCAGCCGATCTTCCGTAAGCTGGAGGAACTCAGCGGTAGAAAATACAACGACATCTACCCGGAATCCGTCGAGGCTGATAAGTCCACGCTGTCCGACGAGATGAAGGAAGCGATTGCCTTCCGCGTGATTGCCGACCACATCCGCACGCTGTCGTTCTCACTGGCTGACGGTATTTTGTTAGGTAATAACGGTCGGAATTACGTGCTGCGCCGAATCTTGCGTCGTGCCGTACGCTATGGCAGGACACTCGGGTTTTCCGGTGATAAACCGTTCATGCCTGAACTGGTCGATACGCTAGTTGATCAGATGTCAGGTGTATTCCCTGAGCTTGCTGAGCGGGCTGATGCGATCAAAGAGAATCTTCATCGCGAGGAAACGAGTTTTAACGAGACGCTCGACCGAGGGCTTGCGATGTTTGAGCAAAAGGTCGCCGAGGGAGGTGACCAGCTTGATGGTGCGTTTGCCTTCCAGCTTTACGACACCTTCGGATTCCCCATCGACCTCACCGAGTTGCTATGCGAAGAGCGTGGTATGAAGGTGGATATGAAGAAATTCAATCAGCTGATGGAAGAGCAGCGTGAGAAAGGTCGTGCCGCCCGAACACGTGAGCTTGTCCGTGCTGCCGATATTTCCACCGATGCCGTGACGGAGTTTACTGGGTTTGAAGAAGATACATCCGAAGCCACGGTGCTTGAGATTCACCAGCAACCGGATCACCTGTTAGTGATCACCGATAAGACACCATTTTACGTCGAAATGGGTGGCCAGATGGGCGACCAAGGAACACTCACGCACGAGGGTGAGGACTTTCATGTAACTGCCGTGCAGCAGCTTGGCGAGGCACGTGCGCATTCGGTTTCGATAGAAGCAAATATCATCGTAGGCGACACAATCACGCTTAGCTTGGAAACCGATCGACGTCGACCTATCGAAGCACATCACACCGCCACCCACTTACTTCACCTGGCACTGCATGAAATTGTTTCCGAGGACGCATCGCAGCAAGGATCGCTAGTGAGTCGGACCCGACTGCGTTTCGACTTCAACTGCGGAGCTGTTTCCAATGATAAGCTCGAAGCTATCGAGGAAAAGGTCAACGCATGGATCGGTGCCGGCGACACCGTCTCATGGACCGAAGTTGAGCATGCTAGTATTCAAGGTCGTAAAGACATCCAGCAATTCTTTGGTGATAAATACGGCGACGTTGTACGTGTTGTGCAGGTCGGTGGTGAGGCCGGTCAATTAGATGGTTACTCAATGGAGCTTTGTGGTGGAGCCCACGTAAAAAACACCGCGGACCTAGGTATTTTCAAAATCAAATCCGAAGGTGCGATCGCATCCGGCATTCGCCGGATAGAAGCCGTTTGCGGCGAGGCCGCCTGGCAGTGGATGGGCGAGCAAGTCGAACACGCCGATGCCGAAGGCGATGAACTACGCACGAAGCTGGATAAAGCAAACGCCGCACTCGCTGAACTGGGTGAAGACAAAGTTGAGTTTCCCCAGTTTCCTCACATTATGGGAGCCATGCTCGTTGAGGGTGGTGATTTTCATCAGATCAACGCCACTTTCAAGCAGTTCAGGCAGCATATCGAGGGGTTGCGTGCCGCAGGAGTGAGTGCCGAGAAAAAACTCAAGAAAGCCCAGTCAGGTGCCGCCGCAAAAATGGCGGACGAGGCTCTTGCTGGTTTGTTAGAAAGTGGTGGCAACATCGCTGAGGTTTTTGAAGGCCCAGCCAATTTGCTTCAGGAGTTACTCAACGGACTGAAGAAAAAACAGTTCGAGGGAGCTGCTTTCTTGATTGTTGATGACGGCAGCCGACTCCACCTCGGTGCCTTTTGTGGCAGCCAGGCACAGGCGAACGGTCTCGCAGCAGGAAAACTCATCCAGGAACTCGGCCCCATCGCCGGAGGAAAAGGCGGCGGCAAGCCCGACATGGCACGGGGTGCAGCACCTGAAAGGGATAAGGCAGAGGAGTTGAAGGCAGCCGCGGCAGCGAAGTTTTAGGGGATAGGGAGGGTGGACACTCTTGTCCACCGTCTATCCTTGTGAATTATTCATGCATGAGTGGCTAGGGTTGCCGGGCGACAGGAGTGTCGCCCCTCCTTAGCGAGTGAGCATGGCGATGAGGTAGTCGGTGGGGGGCTTGTGTTTGACGTCCGGGGCACCGGGGTAGACGACTTGGCATTCCAGCCCTAGCTTGTGGCAATGTTCCTGGAGTTTGACTCCGAAGTTGGCGGTGTGGGTTGGGTCTTTTTGTTCTTTGCCGATGCCTGGGGTGTTGTTGAAGATCATGTAGACTGGGGGGTCGCCTTTGCTGACTAGGGCGTAGGGGGAATACTCAGCGATCCATGGGAGGATTTTTTCGCGATCGGCTAGAAACTCAGCGAAGTTCTTTTTGCCGAATGCGTGGCCGCCGTAGCGGCTGTTCGGCGTCCATTCGACCATTTGTTTTGGGTCGAGGGTCGTTTGTGGGCCGATGACGGCGGCGCAGTGGAGTCGGGACGATTCGCGTGCCACCGGGTTCTTGCTTTTCGGGTCAGCGAGGTCGTCGTGGTAGGCGAGCCAGAGGCTGGAGCAGGCGCCTGCGGATCCACCGGCGGCTCCGATGCGTGATGGATCGATATTCCACTCCTTAGCTTTGCTGCGGACGAATTGTAGGGCACGGGCGGCGTCGTGAAGCGGTGCCTTGACAGGTGGGGAGACATCCTGGGAGTGCCTCATTAAGCGGTAGTTGATAGCGACGACTGAGATGCCTGCTTTGAGCAGTGCCTGGGTATCGGCGAAGCGGTCGAGGCGTTCCTTGCTGCCACCTGACCAGCCACCGCCGTGGATGACAAGGACGAGTGGGGTGGGGGTGTCCGACTTGGCTTTCCAGAAGTCGAGGATGTGGCGATCGTGTGTTCCGTAGCGGACAGCAGAGTGGGTGGCCTTGGGGACGGAGGCAGCGTAGCCGGTGGCTTTCTTTTTCTTGGGTGCGGCTTTCTGGGCGGACACCGTGGGGGTAAGGGCGATGATGCTGGCTATGATGAAAAGTGTGAGCGAGTGTGTTTTCATGGAAGCATGCTAGGGAGTGTGGACAATCCTGTCCACTGTCTACTCATGTGGAGTAGCTATACATGAGTGAGCCCATGTTGCCGGGCGACAGGACCCTCCTTCGCGTGAAGCTACGGAGGGCATGTTGTCCACGCTCCCTACGTGAACAGCTTGGTGATCGGCTTGCCTTCGCGGGCACCCATGCGGAATGGGCGCTTTGTTGGCGAGTAGATGACTTTGTCGTGCGCGATGCCGAGGGCGTGGCCGATGGTGGCGTTGAAGTCGGGTGCGGAGACTTTGTCTTTGGTGACGGCTGCTGCTGTTTTGTCGGTAGCACCGTAGACTTGGCCGCCCTTGATGCCGCCACCTGCCATGAGGGTGGAGAAGGCTTTTGGATAGTGGTTGCGTCCGGCGTTGCTGTTGATCTTAGGAGACCGCCCGAACTCGGTGCCGAGCACGACGAGGGTGCTGTCGAGCAGGCCTTTGACCTCGAGGTCCTTGAGTAGGCCGGCGAGTGCTTGGTCGAGAGCGGGCATCTTGCTTTCCATTTCTCCTGCAAAGTCGTTGTGCCAGTCGAATCCGCTGTATTCCACTTCGACGAAGCGGACGCCACGCTCGACGAGTCGGCGTGCGAGCAGGACACCTTTTCCAAAGCGGCTTGGGCCGTAGAGCATATGGGCTGCCTTACCTTCTTGGCTGAGATCAAAGGCTTCGAGGTCCTTGGACTTCATCAGCTTGACGGCTGCCTCGAATGCTTGGCTGTAGTCGCGCACATGCTTTTGGCCTTTGGCGTATTTCTTATCGAACTCCTGGTCGAGTTGTTGGCGGAGATCGAGTTGTTTGTGAAATTGTTCCTCATTCGTGTACTTTGCAGGTTTGCTGTTTTGCAGGCCTGCCATGGCATCGCCAATGGGAAGTGGACCGTATTTGGCCTCCATAAATCCGGCACCTGGGTGACCGCTACCGCAGTTCACGGTGATGTAGTCGGGGATTTGTTTGCCGGTGTCGCCCATCAGCTGGTTGGTCCACGCGCCTGGTGCCGGGTGTACGATGCTCGAACGTGGGGAATAGCCGGTGCGCATGAAATACCTTCCTTGTGCGTGGGCGCCTTGGGTGGAAGTCATCGAGCGGATCAGGGCGACTTTGTCCATTTGTTTGGCTAGGTTGGGCAGAGTGTGGCCGAGTTGGATGCCGTTGACGTTGGTGCCGATGGATTTGGTGTCACCCCGGACATCGGAGCTGGCGCTTGACTTAGGGTCGAGGGTATCGATGTGGGTCATGCCGCCGGACATGAAGAGGTAGATTACGCTTTTCGCTTGGCCTCCACCTGCTGCGAGCACTTTGGGTGCAGCGGATGCTGTTTGCGAGGAAAAGAAATTGGCTGCGGCTCCACCGATGGTCAGGCCGAAGCATGACTTGGCGGTGGTTGCGAGGAATCCGCGGCGTGAGAGTTCGTCGAGTTGATTATGGGACATGGGAAGATGAGGTTAAGATTACGTGTACGATTAAGAGTAGGCCAAGGATATGTGTTACTGCACAAAGAGAAAGCGTTTGGAGTTGATCATGGCTTTAGAGAGCGCCTGAACATCGCGTGTTGAATTCATCATGGAGCCATAGCGCTGACGCTCGCCGGCTGTGGGCATGGTGCCGTAGATGGAGAGGAACAGAGTGTTAAGTTTCTCAGAGGATGATCTTGCATCGCGTAGGTTGCGAGCGAGAAGGCCTTTGCCATCGGTCATGGAGGATACTTCACGGCCATTGAGCAGGGTGAGGACCTGTGGGATGGATGCCTGCGTGTGTGAGCCTTCGGGGGCTTCGCGGTCGGAGGAGCCGAACTGGCGCATGAATCCTTCTGGCTTAGACGGGGCGGCTTTTTCGGATGCGCGAAGGGTGAGACTTCCGCGGGTGCGAAGGGCGCGTTGCATGACCATACTGACCATGGCGCTCTGGCCTCCTTGCATGCTCATTGAGTCAGATTTACGTTTTGCTTTGGAGTATTTTTGGCGCAGTTCGGCCTGAAGCTTATTGGCTTTTTCGGTATTGCCTTCGGCTTTGGCTTTATCCATGGCAACCTTGAGCTTACGAGCGGCGGTGCGGTCGGCGTAGAATTTTTTTTCTGCCTGATCGGTCGCTTTGTTCAGGGCGATGAGCTGGGTGACGGGCATGCTGAAGAGTTTTTTGGTGCTTTCAACGTAGCTTTCCCATTGGGTCTCCATCTTGCGGTTGACGGTGCTGTCTTTATTACCGAACTCGAGAGTGATGAACGAGTCGTGGATTTCCTCGGCGGACATGCGGCGCAGGACTGGTCCACGGAAATCGAAGCTTGCGCCCATTTTTGCTTCCTGTGCGGCGACGGCGCTTTCGAACAGGCGGGTGTGGTAGAGCACGCGCATGAACTGCTTCACATCGTAATCGGTGGCAACCATTACCTTGCAGAGGTAGTCGATGAGTTCGGGGTGGGAGACGGTGGTTGTCTCCGACCAGTCGTCGACGGGTTCGACGATGCCACGGCCAAAGACTTCTGACCACAGGCGGTTGACGATGACCTTGGTGAAGTAGGGGTTTTTCCGGTCGGTGATCCAGTCGGCAAATACCTTGCGGCGTTCTTCGGGTTTGACGTTGCTGACGGAGGCACCGAAATACGTTTTTGGGGCGACGACTTCACCGGGTTTGCCGTCGTTGTATTGGTAATCGTGCGGGAGTTTGAGCTTTTGGCTAGGGCTGTCTGTGACGGAATTGCGCTGGTAGTATTTGAAGATATTGGCGTAGTCGCGGCCTGTTTTTTTTGCCATGCCCATATTTTTGTCACGCTTTTTCTTGTTGCGTCGGTCACTGATGTTAGCGCCATTTTCCTTCATGGTGTGCATGGTCATCTTGCGTACCAGATCTCGGGCTGCCTCACTTTTGTAGACTGTGCCTCCGGCGAAGGCGGCGAATTCGTAATACTGCTTTTGAGTGACGTCCTCGAACGGGTGGTCGTGGCACTGGGCGCAGCCGATTTGAGTGCCAAGGAAGACCTGTGCGGTGTTGCTGATGTTGTCTAAGAGCATACCGCGGTCGCGGACGTAATAGCCCACGGCGGGGTTGTCAGCAGCGGTTCCCTCTGAACTGATCATGGCGTGGACGAATTTGTCATATGGCATATTGTCTTCCACGGCTTTGCGGATCCAGACGTGCCAACCGAGTCCGTAATTTTCCTCATTGGTTTTCAGGCGGAGTAGATCTGCCCAGAAGTTGAACATGGTGGACTCGTGGCCTTTTGAGTGAATTAGGTCATCGATCAAAGAGCGTCGTTTGTTGGTATCTTTGTTGGTAAGGAAGGTGCGGGCTTCGTCGGCGGTGGGGATACGGCCTGTTATGGCGATATATGCGCGGCGGACGAAAGTGCCGTCGTCAATCACCGGATTTGCCATAACATCATTTTTCTGCAGATGGGCAGCGACTAGCTGATCGATTTGATTACTCGTACTGCGAACGGTTTGCTGGGAAAACTCCTTAGCAGAGAGAGCTGAAGCGATGGCAAGTGAGCCTAGGATGGTGAGAATAATTTTCATAATGAAATGTATAATATAATTAACACAGACTTTCGGGAGTAGTTGCAAAATTTTCTATATAAATCATGGAATAGGAGTTTTTCATCATCATTTATGGTGATGATGAATTACTGAATAATATGATTTTGATACACAGATTAAGATAATATCTGATCTATAATCTTACGTGCCATGTTCTGTATGTCTGCCGTAAAATATGTGGCAGAGCATTTGGTGCCTTATTCAGGGTGGCACCAGCCTAAATATAAATTACAGATTAGCTGCACATGGAGAGGAAGTTTCTCAACAATCTCAAACCGTTGTGCTGACTTTTCTCTGGGTGGAACTGAGTAGCTACTAAATTGCCGCGAATCACTGCGGCTGCAAATGGAAGAGCGTAATCGCATGTTGCCGCGATGTATTCTGTATCATTTGGTTCCGGGTAGTAGGAGTGGACGAAGTAAAAAAATGGGTTATCCGGCATGTCGTTCCATAGCGTGTGCATGGGGTCGGTTAGTTTGACCGAGTTCCAACCCATGTGGGGAATCTTCAGTCCGACATCAGGGAAGCGTTTAACTGCACCTCTCAGAATACAAAATCCTTCTGCATCTGGGGACTCCTCTCCATGTTCAAAGATCAGTTGGTATCCAACGCAGATACCTAGGAATGGGCGATCTTTCGCTGCCCAATCTTGGATCGGCGCAAACATCCCTTGTTTTTTGAGATTTGCTGCGCAGTCACCAAATTCTCCTTGGCCAGGAACGACGAGGTGAGTGATGTTCTCTAATTCTGCGGGTGTACGGATCAGCACGGCATCCGCGCCAATGGCATGAAAGGCATTTTCTACACTTCGAATGTTGCCACGACCGTAATCGACGATTCCGACTTTGATCATCTGCTAGAGTGCTTTTTTGGTGCTGGGGATGCCGGTTTCACGTGGGTCGATCTCGGCGGCTTGGCGCAGTGAGCGCGCCAGTGCCTTAAACATTGACTCGGCAATGTGGTGGCCATCGCGACCGTAGAGAAGCTCAACATGGATATTAGCCCGCAGGTTATTGGTTATCGCGCGGAAGAACTCTTCGACCAGGGTAAACGGGAGATTGGGAGCGTCGGGAGTGGATACTGGGGCACGAAATTCGAGGTGGGGTCGATTGCTGAGATCGATCACACAGCGGCTTAGAGTTTCATCCATCGGCAGGTAGGCCATACCGTAGCGGCGGATACCTTTTTTATCGCCGAGCGCTTCGCGGATGCACTCACCGAGCACGATACCAGTGTCCTCGACGGTGTGGTGTGCATCGACATCGATATCGCCATCTGCTTTTACCGTAAGATCGATCAAGCTGTGCTTGCCCAGTAGGGTGAGCATGTGGTCAAAAAATGGGATGCCGGTGGAAATATCTGTGGAGCCACTGCCGTCGAGGTCGATGGCAACACTGATTGATGTTTCAGCCGTTTGCCGTTCTTGGCTTGCAGTGCGGTTCTGTGAGTTGGATGTGGTCATGTCGGCTCACCAGCATAGTGGCTATGTAGTTGGCAATTAGCAATGCCAATTTGTGTGCGGGTTATCGGTGCTGTTTATGGTTTTGGCTATTGTGTCTGTCCGTTTTTATTTTTTCCCACTCCATCTGCAGCTTCTTTATTAAGTTTGTTCTGTCGTGATTTTTCTGCTTCGGCATTCTTCTTAGCCTCTTTAATTGCTATCTGCATGGCAGTGCGGTTTTCTTTTAGCTTTGTCTGTAGAGGTGTTAAATATTGTTTTGGTATTCTGAGTGACTGCAGGGTTTTGAGGTGGAGTTCGGCATCTTTAAGGTCGCCTTTAGCGAGCGCCATCCAAGCGTCACGGTAACTTGGGCCAGCAAGTTTGAGCTCTTTTTGTTTGGTTCTCGATAGTGAGGCAATTGACTTAAGCGAAGAGGTTGTCTGTCGATAATTATGAGAAATTGATGCTTTGTCATAGGTGTCGACGGTCAACCATTTGATGCGTGACTTCGCTTTTTCTCTGCCTATCTGGGCTGCATATCTTCTTTGTTGTTCTGCCAGGGCTAGCTCGGTGCGTTCACGATCATTAGCACTCATACTGCTCATGGCGGATTTGCGTTCAGCTGCTCGCTCATCGAGGGTATCCAGCAATGATTTGAGAGTTTTTTGATAGCTGTAGATGATGCGTTTTGCGATGGGTATGGCACTTTTGAAAGATGTTGAATTGCGGTAATCCGACTGTAAAACTTCCCATTTTCTTAGTGCTTGATGGTAGCGTCTTGCGGCTGCATGTCGTTGAATGTCGAGTAATAACATGCGCGCATCGATGTCGTAGGCGTTTGCCTCTTTATCTTGGCGGGATATTAACTGGCCATCTAGCTTGATTCCTCCGTCTACAATTGTGTTGTGCTCATTTTCCAGAGTAGTGAGGATTTTTTTTACTTTTTCGTTATGCTTAGATTTTGGAAACTTTCTAATAAAAGTTTTTGTGATTTTGATGCGTTTTGGGTAAGCGGTGGCGGGTTGGAGATCGCGCGTGGGAACCAGAGATGCAACTAGCTTGAAGTCCTTTGATTCGATGCTTTCCTGAATGATTTCTTTTACTTTATCTTTTGGAATACGACGTTCGTCCTTGATGGAGTCGGTCACATCGATTTCAAAGAGATAGCTTGTTGAGTTTTCAGAAATGACTCGTCCTATGTGTTTCTTGCCCGATTTCAGGACAATAGTGTCAGCGTGCAGTGCCGTGCAAAGTAATGTTGATAGGCACATGGTTTTCCAATAATTATGCATGATATTTGTGTTATACTATAGAATTAAATTATTTCAGCCAGCTTCTGAGTTCGGACGCTTGGCTGGTAACGCCGACGAGTTTTCCTCGGTAGACCACAGCAGCAGAGCCCTTGGGAACTTTTTCATTCAGGTCTGGATGTGTGTTCTTGCTCATGATGATGATCTGGCAAGGACGGCGAATTGCTGTGGCATGAAGTTCTTTATTTGCCTCCCCATGGTGATAAACTATCGCATTTTGGAGGGCTGAATATTCTGTGAGGTAATCTACAAGCATGATTGCGGGCAGGTTAACTTGTTTGGATAGACTATTCTCCAATGCTACCATTTGCTTTCTCAGATATGCATCATTTTCGTATTTCAGTAGTCTTTTTGAATTTGACCATGCGATTACCCAACTGGAGAAGTTGTTGATGTTAGTACTAGTGTGTGAGTGTGCTACACGGTAGTGAGTAGGGAATAAGGAAAAATCATATTCGTAGAGAGGATGTAGCACTTCACCAGAGAGTTTGTTACCCATCTGGGTATGAATTTCTTGAGCCATTTGTAGATAGCTTGGATCATAGGTGGCCTCATGCAGGTCAAGTGCAGCATCGCAGACGAGTGCATGGGCCGTGGCGCTTGCTTTAGTCGATGAAAGTTTACCGTAGAACCTAGATTCATGGAGCCAGCCTGACTCCCCTATAAAGTTCTCTTTTATGTGTGCAATAACCCTAAGAGCGTCTTGTAGGTGGGATTCATCTCCTGTAGCTCGGTAGGCTGTGACTAGGGCGCTGGTATATAGTGAGAGCGATTTTGAAGAGCATAGATTTTCTCTAAAAATGACGGGGCCTCGGTCAGTGCGTATCTTACTGAGTTTTTTCAAGATGGATTCTAACAGGGTGTTGAGTTGGCTACGGTCGAGGTTTATTTTTTTTGCTAGCTTAGCTCTGGTGGTCTTCCATGTGAGTGTGTTTTTCCTGAAATAGTATCTGTTAATATCATCGATGAGGGGTACGTTACCCAGTCCACGAATGTCAAATGCGTATTTACACACACGAAGTTCTTCTTCTGTTAGTGCTGTCTCCAGTTCCTCTAGTGTCCAAGTGCATTGATTGCCGACTATGTTGTTTTTTTGATACACGATACCTTGAGAATAGTCGCCGCTGGATTGTCTGAGGCTCTTTTCAGTGTATGCCTTGATGTCGTCTGCCGATTTTAGGTAGATTTCATCCTCAGTTAGTTGATAGAGATTGTAGAGGGCCGCCATGCTGAGAGCCTGGGTCTTAAGGCTTTTAGCAAAAATTGGTAGAGAGGGGGAGGTTCTTTGCACGCCATCGTAGACACCTCCGTCGAGCGGGTCGATAAGGCCATAAATCAGAGTGCTCTGTGCAGAGATTCTGGCAATGCCTCCATACCGTAGTTGTTGGCTTTTGGTGCTGGCACCACTGGTGGACGCTTTTATCAACAAGTTAATGTAGCGTGCGGCATTGAGCCTACCTAATTTGTCAATATTGTTTGATGTGGGGTCGTAGTATGACGCTATCTGGCGGATGGCCTGTGAAGGGAATTGATTATTCCATTTGTTGGCTTGTTTGTGAGTGACGTTCCTCCATTTATTGTTGAAGTCTACTTTGCTATTATTAAGAACATATTCCGCATCATCTTTCCACATGCGGTGCACGGTATGAGACATACGGGAAATCAGTTCACAAATACTAGCATCGTTGTATGTGTATGCTGATTTCCAGGATATTGGGTGTCCATTGTAAGAGAACCAAATTAACAATGGACCCTGTTTATAATCACCTGATGCCATGCAGAGTGATGACGTAAAAAACTCTATGGCCGGGTCATGGCTACTGTCGATCAGTACATTGATATGGTGGCTGTTGAGGATTTTGCAAGTGGGTAACGACTGATTGAGTTGCTCGAGCACGGCCAAAGTTTCAGGTTCATGGCCTGATCCGATAACAGCAAAGACGGTTTTATGGTCTTGCTTAGCATTTTCGAATACACGGCTATTCCAGGGCTGCCAGTGAATGGGTGACTTTGAGGCAGTAGCAAGTAAGCTGCTTTGCTTGGTTCCGAGATTATTCTCTTCAACGCTAACCGCAGTTTGTTCTTGTTCATCTGCATGCGTCTCATTTTTGGCATCGAGAGGGGTATTCTTTTTGCAGGCACTGAAGGCCAGTAGTGAGGTTGCTATACCGGTTGCCCATAGTGATTTGCGCAGATAATAGGGGTGTGCATGGGCGGGGATCAACATTGGGAATAAACGGAAATTGGATAGTTGGCGCGATACTAGACGGATCTGCATAGTATGCACCAAAAAAATGGATGAGATTTAGGGGGGTAGATAAATTATTTTCTTTTCTGGGAGAAAATGCTTTTGTCATACTGAGCGTGCACGCTAGAGTCTGGCAGCTTTTATTATTGTGATCACGATAGCCGTTTCCAGCCAAAAAGGAGGGGTGGGTAAAACCACCGTATCGATAAACCTTGCCCACGCTTTTGCCCGGGGCGGCATGCGCACGTTGCTTGTAGATGCGGACCCTCAAGGATCGGTAGGCCTGTCGCTTACCCGGCAATCGCGTAAGCTCAATGGTTTTTATGATGTGATTGCAGATCATGAAGTTCCGTTTGATCAACTTATTGTTCCAACTCGCATGCCAACACTGAGTTTGGTGCCAGCGGGGCAGAGCAGTGATTATGAGCTAGGTAGTGGTATTGGGGACTCAATACATCGTGTGAAGACATTTTTTAATATGGCAGCTACAGATGGCTATGAGGTGTGCATCATTGATACGGCGGCAGGTTTGTTTGGTGTCACCGCCGATGTGCTTGCCGTGTGTGACTCGGTGATTGTTCCCCAGCAAGCTGAGCCGTTGGGGGTGCGGTCGATACCTAAAATGCTTGAGGCGTTGACGCGTATGCGAGTTGTGAACCCGCGGTTGAATGTCCTAGGGGTCGTTATGACTATGGTGCAGAATCATCTGGCGGAGAGCTTGGAGGCGGTTCAAGCATTGAGGAATCTTCTGCCGCAAAACATGGTCATGAAAAATGTCATTCCGCGTGAAGATATTTTCCTTAAGGCCAGTGCTAAAGGTCTTCCTGCTGGGGTGATGGAAGAGGGTGCTAGTGTGTTGGCAGTTTTTGATGGTTTGCGATCCGAGATTGAAGCTAAATTTTCACCTTACATCAGATAACAAATGGATTACGTTCAGTCATGGCTTGATGCCAAGGAGGTGCGCCGCATGGCAGAGGATCTGATGACTCCAGTGCCTGTGGATGGTGCTAGCGCTATGGATGCCGGTTTTGGCGAGGATTTTGAGGGTTTTGGCGATTCACCTTGTTCAGATCATGTGGAGGATCTATCGCCGCAGGAGCTGCCGCAGGAGCTGCCGCAGCAGCGACAAGCTCGGAAAAGCCCATTAGCAGAGGCTCAGCGGGTCGCAAAGGGTAGTGGTATGCTGGGGCAAGCTGCGCAACTAGATGGCGCAGTTGTATCTGGTCAGAGGAGTGATCCACGAGGGCCATCATTTG
>JABHEX010000333.1 GCA_018676385.1 Akkermansiaceae bacterium | reverse complement strand
TTTGCTGAGATTTTACGACAGAGTCTCAACGGAGAGTGGGTGGATTGTGCTGCCCATGATGCTATTGGTAGATCTGTCACCGCGCGTTACGCGCTCTGTGGTGATGTTGCTGTGATGGAAATGTCAGAGGCATCAGGGATAAGGCTGATTCCTGAAGAACTGCGTGATGTCTGGAACTCGAGCACTTTTGGAACCGGTGAGATGATGCGACATGCTATCGAGAAATCGCAAGTGAAACGGATTATCATGGGTATAGGCGGAAGTGCCACCAACGATGCTGGATGCGGTATGGCTGCTGCCCTAGGTGTTAAATTTTACGATGAAAAAGGTGATGTATTAGAGCCCACACCACGCAATCTCACAAATTGCCGAAGTATCGATATATCTAATTGTATCGACTTGCCCGAAATCCTCGTTGCATGCGATGTGGAAAATCCTTTGTTAGGAAAAGATGGTGCTACATGCGTCTATGGTCCGCAAAAAGGTGTTGGTGAAGATGATATGATTCCCATGGAGGATTGTTTTAACCAGCTGATCGACATGACTGGTGGGCAAAAAGAGGCTGAGGCAGCTGGTGCTGGAGCTGCTGGAGGGTTAGGGTTTGGGTTGCTGACATATTGTGGTGCCAATTTACTTTCAGGATTCGATCTGGTTGCTAGCGAGACTAACCTGTTAGAAAAAATAAAGTCTGCTGATGTGGTTATCACAGGTGAAGGTATGCTTGACGCACAGACATTGCATGGCAAGGGACCGGCAGGGGTGGCAGCGATGGCACGTTTAGAGGCCAAGAAGATTATAGCGATAGCCGGAGTGATTGAGCCCGTGGCGCGACAATTATTTGATCAGGCCTACGCTCTGCATGACGAGACGAGGACGCTCGATGAAACTATTCGTCGGAGAGAGGAACTGCTGGTGACTTGTGTTAAGAAACTAGCGAGTGAGCTCTGAGGTATGCCAAGATTGGAATAATTATTTCCCGAAATCCTTAGCTGTGAATGGCTCCTTACGATTATTTAGATCGCTACGAACTTTGGCGACCTCTTCCTTGGTTATGTCTCCCAGCTGATTATTCCAGCTGTTTCGTGTGAAGTTGAGTACATCGGCGATCTGCTGATCTTTGAGGTTTTCTTGTGCTGGCATTGCCCCGTTGTAACCTTTGCCTAACACCTTTATGGGGCCGACGAGGCCCTTGAGGACTACTTTAATAGAGTCTGTGCGGTTTCGGCTGAGCCACTCAGATCTGTTTAATGGGGGGAAGGTCTTTTCTACACCCTCGCCATCGGCTTGGTGACATGCGATACAGGTCGCTGATTTGTAGATTTCAGCTCCTCGTTTGGCGCTTACTGATAGTGGGTGGGTGCGCTGCTTTTCTTTTGTTATTGATGGCATCATGTCGTGTTTTGCTAGGGCTACGGTGACTGCCTGAGTGAGGTGCTTGTCCTTTAGGAGTTCGTTGACATTTTTCTTAAGTGCGCTGAGGATTTCTGATGATTTAGGAGATAGTGCGATTTTAACCAATGCTGCGTGTTGGCCATCTGGTGTGAGTGTGCTGATTTGATTTATCAGCATATTGGCTGTGTTTTGGGTAGAGGGTAGCGAATGAATGATAGCGAGTTGTATGCCTGGCGATTGGCTTCTGATTTGCATGCGAGCAATCTCAGCGAATTTCTCTGCGGATGTCATGTTAGCTAAGAGGTGTAGTGCGTGAATGGATGCTAAAGTCTCATTCTGAGCGGCGCTGATGAGTGCGTTCACGGCTTGCTTGCCATCTTTTTCCAGAATGACTCTCTGTGCCGTTAGCCTCCAGAAAAGATTGGAATGGGATAGTGCAGCGACACGCTCGGTTAAAGATCCCAGCTTGGGTGCGGGTATTGGTTTACTGTTTTTCGGTAAGATACGAAAAATACGTCCGTGTTTGCGGTCGCGGTGCTTGGTGAGGTAGGCATTACCTTTTCCTTTTTTCTGATTTGGGCCGTAGACGTTGTGTTGGATAATCGGGTTATACCAGTCGGCAATATAAACAGCGCCGTCGGGACCAACTTCTGCAGCGACTGGGGATGACCATGAGTCGGCGCTGGCAAAAATGTTATTTTGATAGTTGGTAGTTTTAAATCCTGCTCCATGGCGTTCAAGGCGTGGAGCAGAGACGATCTTGCAGGTTGGTGCGCATATGAGGACGCGTTGATTGTGCCAGTCTTTGGGGAACAATTGTGCGGTATAGATGGTGTGTCCTGCACCAGCGGTGATGCCGCCTCGGACGTCTACCTGCAGGGTATCAAAGGTGATGGGTGCAATTTTGTCTCCTGAGTCGGAACGTGGAGTTCGTCGTGGCTTAATGCCAGATTCTTGGTAGGCGGCGAGCGGAATATCTAGCCACCATGATGGGTTATTGTTAGCCGTCGATCCCATGACGCGCCCCTCTTCGGTAAATCCAAGGCCCCAGGTGTTGTTGGTCGTATTTTGCAGAATTTCAACAGCAGAGCCGTCGGGTTTGAAGCGGAATACGCCTTGTCGGGATTTATGTTGTTTATTGCCAATTTTGATATCGAGACCTGAGTAGCCGACGGTCGCGTAGATCCAGTTATCGAATCCGTAACGCAGGTTTGAAGTGCAGGCGTGAGTGTCCCAGATTTTGAGTCCCTTGAAGAGTACCTTGCGTGTGTCAGATTTTCCGTCGCCATTGGTATCGGAGAGGTAGACCATTTCCTCACCATCTGTTGCGATGCAGCCATCGCGATACGGCAGGGCTGATGTACAGATGGTCAGTCCGGATGCAAAGGTAGTGACTTTATCCGCTTTACCATCGTTGTTGGTATCCTCGAGAACCTTAATTTTGTCCTGTCCTGGATTGTTCATCACGTGGCTATTGGGGTAATCGTAGGCTTCGACAGCCCACATCCTTC
>JABHEX010000034.1 GCA_018676385.1 Akkermansiaceae bacterium | reverse complement strand
GTTCTGAGCCAGTTAGCATCGTCGGACGAGCGTTGGCAGCAAGCCGTTGATTGTGTGATGGATGCCGGCGCCCATATCAGCATTCGCCAAGCATGGCTGCGTTGGCTTCGTCAGCAGGATGCCAAAAAGTTTATCAAGCCGGGCATCGCCGCATTGAAAGCCAAGTCAGCGATCCTTCGTGTGACGGCGGCCGAGGAGTTGCTGGCGGCCAATGCCATCACGCAGCCAGTCGAAGATTATTTACTGCATACTCTCAGACATTCGAAGGATACGCCGGAGTTGCAAAATGCGATCAAAATGCTAGCCCGCCTGAAGTCCCGCAGCCAAATCATGCTGGACTTATTGAAGGACCTGCAAGCTGGATCGATCGCACCAGCGGTGCAGTTAGACGTGCTGCAGGCCGCTGATGATTTAGCTCAAACAGACAAACTCCTGCAAGCGCCATTAGAGGCTTACCGTGCATCGGTTGAAGCCCGTGGGCCGCTGGCAAAATACCAGCTCGCACTTGAGGGAGGGAACGCAGCTCGAGGCAAACATATCTTTTTAAATAATGCCCAGGCGCTCTGCTCCAAATGCCATGGACTCAAAAAAGAGGACCAGCGAGTGGGGCCGAGTTTGCAGGGGATCGGGAAATTGCGAAGCCGCCAATCTCTCTTGCAATCGATCATCGATCCACAAGCTGAAGTGGTGCCCGGCTACGGAACAGCCACATTGGTAACTAAAGATGGTCGTAGCATCACGGCGATTGTTATGCATGAGAGCAAGTCCCAGCTGACTCTAAAATTACCTAACGGCAAACAAGAGACACTCGCTCTCACTGAGATTAAATCCCGCACAAAAACGCAGGGCATGATGCCCGATTTAAAAGGTGTGATAGGCGTCAATAATATCAGAGACTTGGTGGCTTATCTTAAAAGTTTGTGAGTTGCTGAAAATTTGCGGTTGGGCTAGGGTGTCCGAGGTGCTACGCCTAGGGCCGATAACGCCGAAAGAAAAAATGATGTTTTATAAAAACTGGAATCGAACATTCCTGATCGTGTCTGCCTCGCTGGTGTTGAACTGTATTATCGCACATGCGTCCAACAAGCCGGATCTCATTTTCCTGCTCGGTGGGCAATCGAATATGGCTGGTGGTGGCTATACCACAGACCTTCCAGATACCGACGAATACAAGCGATACCACACTCCTCCAAAAAATGTATCGATCTGGAATGTTAAAACTAAAATCTGGCAGCCGCTGGAACTCGGTAAGCGGTTTGGCCCCGAAATTGGATTTGCCCACGCCCTTTCAGCTGCCTTTCCTGGTAAACACATCGGGCTGGTGAAATACGCTGCGGGCGGCACATCCATGGATAAATGGGCGGCAAGCGGTAAACTTTACCCGCGACTCCTCACCGCGTTCAAAGATGCGCGTCAAAGTGCCCCCGATGCCAAACTCGCCGCGATGCTCTGGCACCAAGGGGAGAGCGATTCTGATACCAAGGAGGTAGCCGAGGCCTATCATGGAAAGATAATCAAATTTGTTGCGTCAGTCCGCAAAGACACCAAAGACCCCAATCTTCTTTTCATCCTAGGCCAAATCAATCCCGCGAAATCCTATTGCGGTCGTCCGCGGTTTCTCCATGCCGATATCGTAAAAAAGGCCCAGACTGAGTTGAAGGTGGCCAACACGGTCATGATCAAAACCGACGACTGTGAAATGAACCCGTACCACTGGGGCTTTAATACGCCCAAAGAAAAACGCATTCCCAAAAACGAAGATAACATTCACTACAGCGGCAAAGGCCAGATCAAGATGGGTAAGCGGTTTGCGAAAGTTTACCTAGCAAAGCGTAAAAATATTTCCCGATGAAACTAATAACACTTTTCAAAAACACCACTCTGCTCGCAATATGCAGCACGCTATCCGCAGTCGCTGCCCCAACCGATAACGTCGTAATCATCCATGTCGACGACCTAGGCTGGCGTGATCTCGCCTGCATGGGCAGTCCGGTTTACGAGACTCCACACATCGATGTATTGGCTAAGAGTGGCACACTCTTCACCCACGCCTATGCCGCCGGTTCGTTATGCACTCCTTCAAGAGCCTGCATGTTGACTGGCTCTCAGCCGTCACGGCACGGCGTCTATACGGTCGTTAAAAACCGGGGCGAAAAATCGGAATGGAAAGTCATTCCAGAAAAGAACAACCAGTTCCTGCCTAAAACATATCCCACGATCGGGACGGTTCTGACGACCGCCGGAATCGCCAACGGTGCAGTCGGGAAATGGCACATCGCTGGTGCAGTCCCATCGAATGGTTTCAAGGAAGGAACCCTGGGTGGCTACCTAGGTATGCCAATCAATTACTTTGCCCCATTCAAACTGGGCTTCCTACCTAAGGATGTCCCAGACGGAGCCTACCTGCCACCCTATATCCGCAAGGCGGGTGTCGAGTTTCTAGATCGTCACCAGAAGGAAAGGTTCTTTCTCTACTTCTCAACCTATCTTCCACACGACGAAATTAAAAACGAAGACGGTGCAACACTAACGGCCCCCAAAGCGGTGGTCGCCAAATACACACGCAAAATCGCCGCGATGAAAAAAGCGGGTAAGGATCTGCAAGGGCACACCAACCCAGTCTATGCCGCGATGATCGAGGAAACCGACCGCTCGGTCGGTGCCATCATCGACAAGCTCGATCAACTCAATCTGCGCAAGAACACGCTGGTCCTGTTTATATCCGACAACGGAGGCCTCGATAAATACACCAGCCAGCGTCCGCTCCGTGGTGACAAGTGTACGCTCTACGAAGGAGGAATCCGAGTGCCGATGATCGCGTCGATGCCCGGGAAAATTGCCGCAGGGAAAACCTCTGTCGAACCCGTCTCTGGCATTGATTTCTACCCGACACTCTGCACCTTCATGGGCGTCAAAGCCACCGACCCAAAGAAGGTCGACGGCGAAGATCTTACTGATGTTATTTTTTCCGGTAAATCTCTCGGTGAGCGCAATCTGTTTTGGAATTTCCCATCTTACAACCGTCCCAGCGACCCTGCCCGCTGTCCGCGTAGTGTTTTGCGACGCGGCGATTGGAAAATTCACCATCGCTACGAAGATAACGGCTATGAACTCTACAACCTCAAGGAGGACATCGGTGAGACGAATGACCTGTCAAAGAATCGACCAAAAATCCTCGCCATGATGCGTAAAGAACTCGAGGTCTGTTACGATCGATTCGGCGCTGTCAAAACTCTTCCTGCTAACCCAGAATACAAGGAAGGTTCCAAGTGATTTATAGCCAAGTGATGTTTTTTCTAAGGTTTTTTTAATAATAGGTGTCATAGTCGGAATATGAAGAGAAACTCAATGAACACGACAAACTTTGTGATGGCGGTTTTTACCTCCTGTGCTTTCCTGCCGACATCACTGTCGGCAAGTGATGCAATCCGACCGTATGCCAAATCCGGTAAGTCAGGACACTTCAGCTACTCCATTTATAACAACAGGTGGCTGTTACACGGGAGGAAGGCACAAGAAGAGAAACACCTCACGCGTGTGGCCATCACTGGTGTGCTTCCCGGAGCGCAGGGCAAGATCGTGATACCATCATCGATCGATGGGCACGAAGTCTATGGCATTGATG
>JABHEX010000332.1 GCA_018676385.1 Akkermansiaceae bacterium | reverse complement strand
GCATGCGCAATTTCCTTTTGAAATTTCCCGCGCCGATCAGTCGGGCACATTTATGTTAGGCTGTTTCGCGGGCGAGGGCAGGGTGCTTGCAGACGGTCGCTGGATCACGATCAAGGCGGGTCAGGCGTGCCTGCTGCCGCCATTTGTCGCCAACTCACTCAAGTGTGTGAAGGGCAAGCCGTGGGAGTTTTGTTGGGTGCGTTATGTCGAGTCCCGGGACTCCACGCCCATCGTCTCCGAGATCTCCCCGGTGAGTGGCGACTATCAGGCTGAGCCGATGCGTATTGCCATTCGCGGGCTGATCGCAGAGTCGTCTGGCCGCGCGGTGCCCGCATCACAGCACCATTGGGTCGAGCTGATCCATCACTACGTGCTCCGTTTCGCCCAACCGCACCGGGAGGATGAGCGCCTCTTCAAACTATGGCATCAAGTGGAAAAAGACCTGGCAGCCGATTGGTCGCTCGCAGACTTAGCCGGAGCTGCATTTCTCAGCGAAGAGCACTTGCGTAGGTTGTGCAAAAAGCAGCTGGGCCGCAGCCCGGTGCAGCACCTGACGTTTTTACGTATGCAGCGGGCAAGTGAATTGCTGGCCACCACCGAAGACAAGATCGATACCATCGCCTATCAGATCGGCTACGCCAACGGGGCACATTTTTCCAATGCCTTTACCAAGTGGGTGGGCATACGTCCGTCGGAGTACCGTGAGGGGAAATCGGGTGGGGGTGAGTAGGAGGGGGAATAGCAAGAACCTGCTTGATTTAAGCCAGAAAACAGGCTAGAATAGCCTCATGGAAACGACAACGATGGGCGCATTCGATGCCAAAAACCACTTTTCCGAACTCTTGGAGAAGGCTTTGCAAGGCAGGGAGACGATTGTTACCAAGCATGGTCATCCTGTTGCAAAGATTGTGCCTTATACAGAAACCGACCGCCCTGCGGAGGATGTTTTTGCCAGTATAGCCAGCACTCGCACACAGATTGCGCAGCGTGGAGACATCCGCGACAAAGGCGAAAGCTGGAAAGACGTAGCTCGTAAAGGACTTCGGTAATGACAACGATTATTGTCGATAATTCCGCGTTGATACCTCTGTTTTTTGATGAAGATGGAACAGCGGCGGCTCAGGAGCTTTTTTCGAATGAAGAGCATCATTGTATAGCGCCTGATTTTCTGGCCATTGAATTCTCTAATGTGCTTACCACAGGAATGCGGCGAAAACGTATCACCCCATCCGAGGCTGCACGCCACCTGAGTGATTTTCATGGCATAGGTCTGGAACTGCGCCTGTTTCCGACCATGCGAGACCTCCAGCATGTGCTCGATGTGGCGGAGCGGACGGAGCTGAGTTATTATGATGCGCTCTACTTGGTGCTCGCTCAGCAGGAGGGCGCTGCTTTGGCGACCCACGATAAAAAACTCCAGACCCAGGCTCGGAATGAGGGCGTGGAACTCTACCTCCACTAGTCGGGATGGGGGGCGTCGAGCGCTTGATGTCTGACGTAATGTGGATAATGCGCATCGAGTGGTGCATTGCCTGTATAGACAGATCTGCCCATTCAGTGCCATTTTTAAATCCCGCTATTGGTCTGGCCCTTAGTGGCGTTGTTAGGGAGACAGGGACTTATCCTTTGGGCTTCCAACTAGTCCAAATATTCTTCCGTAATCTCCCGTGCCCCATGAAGCACCCGTATGATTTCCAAGGGAGAAGATTCACGGAAAAATATCACATAGTTTCCCACGGGTAATGAACGGACAATGGGTTGAAATTCTTTCCTGAGTCGTCCAACCTCGGGAAAAAGAGAAAGGTATTCAAACTGCTTGAGGAAGGTTTCATAAAGTTCCAATGCAGCCTTGGGATTATCTCAGGCAATGTAGTCGATAATTTCGCCCAAATCGTCCTCCGATTTTTTGAGAACAACGTCATCAAATGCCATGACGTTCTTTTAGATTCTGACGAATACGTTTCATGGATTCTTTCCCTGCAATCGCTTTTGAAGCCAGGCCTTCATCAAGAGCCTGTTGGATACTTTGGGTCTGTATTTGACGAATTTCCAACAAACGCAAACCTTCTCGGACGACTTCACTCGCAGAGCGATAGCGTCCAGATTCTACTTGCTTGCCAACAAAGCCGTCGAGTTTAGGAGTGAGGGAAACGTTCATAGGATTATTATTTATTGTCTGTATCCAGATTACGCTCAAAAGCCATTTATATCAAAGATTGTTATTGGATGATTTTTCCAAAAAGCCACTAAGGGTAAGATCTTTTACCTCATACTCAGGAGAAATGCGTCATTTCTTTGACCGCCCCCTTTTGTGTTTCTGCTATGGTCGTTTTCATAAGATGGGTAGTTTAGCACATCACGGGTGGTGATTCGCTTGCTGCCTACTCATCTTATTGGGCTTATTTTGTTAGAATAGGTCTGAGTGTGTGCCTGTCCGTCCTAAAGTAAGGGCGTCTGGAGTCAACTTATACAACAACAGCCGATCAGGTTGGATATGACAATCTCTCCATCCATTCCAATTACCGCTCAACCCATGATCAAGATAGCGTTGTGGCAATACTTCGCCAGAAACCAAAATATCGATCACTTCTTTAAGCTTAACGAGATCCTTCCCCCGCTTCTTCTGTCGTTTGACGTCCTTCTTAAATGCGGACGGCTGAATGACTCTCATTAGTCCCAGGAAGCGTAAAGATCATCAGTGTTGTCGAAGGTCTCAATATCCTCGCCGCGATCAGCCTTAGCCAAAGCAACGGCAGTCTCCACGTTGGGGATACGCAATTCAACGGGGAATTCGCCCCTCATGGCAATCTGACGATAAAGCAGTCGGATAGCTTCGGTCGGCGTGATACCTAGGGCATTAAGCACTCTTTCGGTTGCAGCCTTCGTATCTGGATCAATACGGGCATGTATGACAGCAGTTTGGGACATGACCATAATGTATCACGCTTGATACACGTGTCAATTTTCATTATTGCCCTACGTATAGCTCAACCGCTCGAAGGTGACCGCGCACCGTAACGACGGCAAGGGTCTCTACCTGCGATGCATCCCGAAGGTCGACAACTGACGGATAAAGATTACACTGTGACTTATGGAACGTAGAACATTTCTCAAGATCACTTTACCTGTCGCTCTTACGGGTTATGCGGGTGCCGCTGAATCAGATCTGCCGATGCTTTCCTTTGGTGTGATTGCTGACCCCCAGTATGCCGATGTGAAGCCAGCAGGATCGAGGCATTACCGTGAATCACTGGGGAAATTAAAAGCCGCGGTGACGGAGCTCAACAAACATGATCTGAAATTCGTGGTCACATTGGGTGATGTGATTGACCGGAAAATTGAGAGTTTTAATGACATCGTGCCGCTCTACAAACCGCTGAAGGCACCAAAAAAATTTGTGTTAGGGAACCATGATTTTGAAGTGGCTGATAAAGACAAAGGTAAGGTGTTAGGGTGTCTTGGAATGAAAAAAAGCTACTATGCTGAGTCAGTGGGCGACTGGCATTTCATCTACCTCGACGGCACGGATGTTTCCACATACCGGTATCCCAAAGATAGTGCTGAAACGGCCGCAGCCAAAAAACAGCGAGAAAAGCTGGTGAAGGAAAAACGCAACAATGCCCGACCATGGAACGGCGCGCTCGGCGCGGATCAGATGCAGTGGTTTTCGACAGAACTCGATAAAGCGAAGGCAGCAAATAAACGCGTAATCGTGTTTAACCACTACCCGGTCTTCCCGTTAAACGATAGTCATAACCTCTGGAATAACACGGAAGTGGTCGAACTGATCGCCAAGCATCCGAATGTGATCGCCTACATGAATGGGCACAACCACAGAGGCAACTACGCCGCCAACAAGAACTGCCATTACGTGAACTTCAAGGGCATGGTCGAAACCAAGGACAAGAGCGCCTACGGAGTTGTGCGATGCTACACCGATCGCATCGAAGTCGATGGTTACGAGACCGAGCCGGACAGGACGTGTAAATTTTGAGCTATTGAAAAAAGCTAAATCCACTCGCGTTCCACGGACGGGTGTGCGATTATTCGTGTGTGCGCATTTTTTTATTCCTATTGCTGCTGCCGACTATTTCCTCGGCAAAGGTTATTGAGCTAGGTTTCCCTGGGTTAACGCACAGGGTGAAGGTGGTGCTTCCCGACGGTCATGACCCAGCAAAAAAGTATCCTGCCATCCTCTACTACCACGGTGTTGGAGGTGAGCCCGACACCAGCCTAATCCAGCAACACATCGGTGGTCAGCCATGGATCGTGGTAGGGATGAGTTATTTTCAGCTCGGTCAGTTCAACATGAGTAGGGAGTCGATGGATAAGGAACTGACCCTGCTGCGCTCTGTGAAACGGCACCTTCAGACGAAGTATGGGATGGACTCATCCCGATGTTACGTCGCAGGCTTTTCCAAAGGTGGCTGGATGGCGGATATGTTTTTGCAGGCAGATAAGTCACTGGCGGGTGGTGTGATTCTTGCTGCTGGACACCTGCATAAATATCACAAGACACCGGTGAAATACCGGAAGAAAAAACCCGTGTTTATTGGTGTGGGCCGACTCGATGGCAATTACCCATTTGCTCTCAGAGGTGTGCTTCACCATCGTAAAATGGGAGGGATTGTGACAATGGAAGAATGGCCTGATCTAGCGCACGCGTTCCCCAAGGACGGCTCCGAAGCACTCACTCAGTGGCTGGCATTAAGGTCGGTGACTAAGCCTAAAAATACCAATTCCATTAAACAGCAGATGGAGCGGTTGCTCGCAGATGCATCAAAGCTCACAGGCTTTAAACAATGGAATGAGCTCAAGCGTATTCGTGCGCTTCCATATGCAAAAGTGTTAGGTAAGCTATGGTTAAAACAAGTCGATGACTCAATCAAGAAAACCGAAGCTGTGCCGAGTGTTCAAAAAGAAGCAAAAGCCCTGGTGCAGCACCGGAAATTGCTCTTCAGGGAAATCACCGAACGATCACTTGAGAAAATGAAAGAAATCAACTTTGGTTATATCAAGTTTCTCGCTGAATTTAATGGCACGAGTCAGGCTAAGCTTGCTGACGCAGATCGGCAACGCATCGTAAGCCAGATCAAGTTCCTCAAGGAAAACCAAGTGGCAGTGCCCGAGGATGAAAAGAAGCAGCCGACCAAACCCAATTTTCCAAACAACAAACGCCGCATCCCGGGCAATCCATTGGTGAAGTAGTCCGGTGTTGTGGCAATTTTGGGTGGGTCATTCGTTCGCGACCGGGTCGGTATGGTCTATGTCTTGCGAGTTCCGTGCATCGAGACGGGCAGGAATGCTGCCGTCGTCGCTTGGAAAGGTGTTGTCCCGCACCACGGCGTTGCGCACCCAGCTGAGGGCGATCTCGGGTGACGGGCAGTCCTCGATGGTGTTGCCCTCGATCAGTAGATTGCGTGGCCCGATGCTCGCCGCACTGCGTTTGTAGCCGTTGAAAATGAAACTGATCGCCGCTGGTCCGCTGGGATGGTCAAAGCAGGAATCCGAGATGGTGTTGTTGCGGACGATGATCTCGGAGGCGTAGAGGCCGTTCGGCCAGGCGGTGCCGTTGATGAAGACAATCGCACGCGCCGAGATACCGCGGTAGGTATTGTTCTCGACCACTCCGCGCTTCGAGCGAAAGACGGTGCCGTAGCGGCGGATATTGGTGAATTCACAACCACGCACCATGAAGTTTCCGCAGGACTTCGAGCGGTTCCAGATCTGGGTCGCCTGCTGGACCGGACCCTTGAAACGGATGTTGTCCGGTAGTGGGTCGGCGAAGGTGACCTCGAAGCCGCCGGTCACTGGATTCACTTCCCCAACCTCGGTCTCCAACAGGATCTCTCCGGTCATGGGTTGGAAAAAGGAGACTTCGTCGCCGGGCTCGAGATTGAAGAACTCGGTTCGGCAAACGGCGGTTCGGCTGTTCTCGCCCTCCACCACCGACTTCATCCAAGCGGGGCGGGCGTAGAGCGCGATGCTGTCGTCGCCGATTGCCTGGATCGACATGCCTTCGATCCACGCTCCGAGCCGGTGGCCGCGGATATGCACTCCGTCGGCATTGCCGGTCATCCACTTGCCTTCGTCGAAGCGTTTCTTGCAGTTGAGGATGCGGAAGTCATCACCTTCGATCGATACAAACTGCATGCCACCCCAGCCGGCGGCGGTCAGCCCGTGGGCGGTGACCTCACGGGACTCCGAGAAATCCACCAGGTGCAGCGAACCACTGCGGAAGTTGTAGGCGAACTGATCGCCCACTTCCCATCGGTCGAAGTCCGTGCCGATGGTGAACGACCAGGTGTTTTCGCCTTCCTTGGTGTAGGCGCTGTCGGGACGGAAGAAATTCCGCACGTCGGATTTCAAGCGGCCCTCGCTGTCGGGTTCGAGCAGGTAGATGATGTCGTGCGCCTGATTGTCCGAGGCATCGAAGCCGGGGAAGCCCGGCTCGATTTTCACGGTCACCTTGCCGGTCGCCGCGTCGAGTGCCGTGACCCGTCCCTGCACCCGCAGGGAGCCCTTGGCAAAAGAAACGTCAAAGCCGGTCACGGCGATTCGTTCGCAGCCACTGGCGCGGATGAGCCCCTGCTTGCGGCTGATGAAGTTCAGTTTCACCCCTGTGCCGTCGATCACGACGTCGGAACATTCCTCAAGGTCGAACAGATAGCCACTCAGTGAGTCATTGATCTCATACTCCCCGGTGGGCATCACGATGCGCACTGACTGACCCACCGCTTCCTTCGCCTTGGCGACGGCCTCGCGGACACCGCGCACCGGATCGCCCGACACATCGACGGTCACGACCAAGTCGGGTGGGTTGATGGCGAAATCCAGTGGCGCGCTCCACGCGGTCGGTTCTTCTCCGTGGGGAATCGCCCGCACCCGCCAGTAGTAGTGGCCCGGTGCCAGCGGCTCATCGTGCACGTAGCGGTTGAGCGCCACTCGGTCTTCATCGAACAGGTTCGCGAACGAGGCATCGGGTGAGATCTGGATGTCATATTCGACCGGCTTACCGATGTCCTTGAATGAGTCCGGGTGCTCGCTCCATGAGAACCCGGGGAAGGGGGTGGTCATCTCGCTTCCAGAGCTGGGTGCAACCAACTCGATCGGCCCGACGGCGTCCTCCGTCTCGGATTCATTTTTCGAACAATGGCTCAGGAGCATTGCGCTCATCGCCAGCAATGCGCCTAGTTGCAGTCTTTTTGTGGTATGCATGATTATTTTCTGATTACTTTCGAGGTATTGTCGTGCTGGATCCATTTGGCGGATCCCTGCTTGTCGCCGGTGAGTCGAACCGTCGACCCCTTCCTTGCGATCACGCGCGGCTGTTCGGCCTTCATGCTGGTCCAGCGGTTTCCCGCGAGGTGCATGTTTTCGGACTTGAAGAACTCCAGCGATACACCGTTGAGCTGGTTGTCTTGCAGGTCGCAATTCAGCCCCTGCTGGAAGACGATGCCGCCGCGTCTCTTGTCGCTCACCCGGTTGTTTTTCAACACGATGTCGCGCGGTCGCGGACCATTCTTGCCGGCATGAAACCAGAAGTGAAAATCCTCGAAGCGGTTGTTTTCAAAGATCAGATCCACACAACGGAAGCGTGTGCTGGAGTTCTCGGTGCCGATGTTCGAGGTGCTGCAATTCCGGATCACCGACCCGCGATTGAGGCTTTCCTCGTGCAGCACGATATCGCCTTTCGCCGCACCGGCCGGCATCGACTCAAGCGTCACGTGAAAGGTCTGGTTGCCGGTCTTGCCCTGTACCTTCACCACCTGGGCCATCCCGCGCAGCTTTTCCTGACCCGGTGACCAGACACTTGCCCAGTCGCCCTCCTGCCAAAGGAAGAACTCCTTGCTGAGGAAGGTCGGGGTGATTGTCATCTTTTTCCCATCGACCGCGACCATCTTCTGCGCGCGGGAGTAAATGGCAAAGCTGTCGTCGTAACTCGAAGCGCCATCCCAGTCGCCTTCCTCGATCATGATCCCCCAGCGGCCGTTCTTGATGTGCAGGCCATCACGCCACGAAACGAAGAGCTCGGTCTCGGGGTGCGGCGTCTTGAGGTCGACATTGCTCAGTGTGATTGGTCCGGTGTTGTGGGTGATCGGCAGCCAAAAATGGGGAACACAATAGTAGTGTAGGTTGCTCAGGGTGACCCGCGCGCTGTCCGTGATGCGCGTGCCGTAGCCGCGGTGACCGTATTTCACGTGCGGGACCACAAATTCGGTCGCGCCTTGCTCGACCATCTTGCGAATCCGCGGCAGCAACTTGGCGTTTGGAGTGTCGCTACCCAGGGCGGTCTTGCGCAGGTGGATCCGCAGGTGGCGGTCGTTCTTCAGACGGGTCACCTCTTCCACATAGATATTCTCCCCGTGACCCGACCGCGCACCGGG
>JABHEX010000331.1 GCA_018676385.1 Akkermansiaceae bacterium | reverse complement strand
TCATGCGGATGAAGGATGAAGATTGGGATACTGTTTTAGATACTAACCTTAAAGGTGCTTTTAATACCGTGAAAGCTTTTCAGCGCAGTATGATGAAGGCTGCGGATCCTCGTATTATCAATATTTCATCTGTCATCGGGCTGATCGGAAATGCTGGCCAAGTCAACTATGCTGCAAGTAAGGCCGGACTGATAGGATTTACCAAATCAGTTGCACGTGAGCTTGCAGGACGCAAAGTCACGTGTAATGCGATTGCTCCTGGTTTTATATCCACGGATATGACGGATGAGCTAAATGAGGCGCAAAAAGAGGCAATTGTGGGAAATATTCCACTCAAGGAAATGGGTGCTGTTTCTGATATTGCCGCGCTTACTTTGTTCCTTGCTAGTGCGGAAGCGCGCTACATCACTGGCCAAGTGATTGCCTCTGATGGAGGGATGACGATGTAGATTGCTCAATCGCTGATCGTCATATTTCGCGAACCTAATCCCAAATAGAGATGGAGCTGCTAATCATTCGGCATGCCACGGCTGAGGGCTTTGCGACAGATGATGCATCGCGAGTCCTTACTTCGAAGGGCCACGATCAGTCACGCAGGGTGGGGGAGTTTCTCAAACTAAATGATCTCGTGCCGGATGTTACACTTGCCAGCCCGTATGCACGGGCGTGCGAAACGGCGAAGGTTTTCTGCCAGTCGTCCGGTGCAGATAAGCCAGTCATCGAGCCATGGCTCGCGTGTGGGATGGGGCCAGAAAAGGCGATGTCAGAGCTTGCTGCTTACGGGGACTTTGGAAGGGTCGCTATTTGCGGGCACAATCCAGATTTTGCTTACTTGGCCGGATGGTTGTTAGGAGGTCAGGCTGGATGTATCCATGTGCGTAAGGCATCGATCATTCATTTCTCCAACGTCCGCCCGCCTGCACAGGGTGGGTATATGGAAATGATGGTTCCCGTCACCGCGATCTGATCGCTTACAAGTGGTAAAAACATCCTGCAGCAATAGAGGTCGTGAATTCTTTTTTTAGAGTGTGTGGTTACTCGAAAAAGCAAATCAATATCATGGATTGTTTTTTCGCAATGTGAGCACTAGATAGTTTCTTACCGCTTTGTTAAAGTAACCATGGTGGTCTTGGCCTCTCCGGGAAACCTGTGATCCAACCCATAAATCCGATGACCTACCTCCATCCAAGTTGAGGGCAGCAAAGGTCTTGAAGTTGCATAATGATCCGGTTGAAAGAGCATTTGCCAGCATATCAAGGCTACACGGCTCTGTAATACCGATCGCCCAATGATGGTGGCCATCCCAAGCAAGAAAACTCCGTCGCCGGCGCTGGGTCTTTGATAGTCCACTCACAGGTTTCATGCCATCTACCAACATGGGGCCTGACTGGAGAAGGTTGTAGGGATTCTTGCTGCTGTCTGCTTTTTGGTATGACTCACGTCGAATGATAGCTGAGCGAGCAGCGGACGATAGGTAAATACCCGTGCCTAGCGACGATTTATTTAAATGCCCACGCCGAGTGCCTGTTTCGATCAGCAAGCCGAGAGGCTTTCCCTCCGGGGTGAAAAATCCACCATTGATGGCGGCTACCCCGCCATAGGTCGCTGCTGCATCCCTCGCCGTAATCCATCGAGACCCTGGGCCATTTGGCTGATCAGCTACTCTCAGGGTCATGTCACGATCATCGTATGCGACCAAGTGCATCCTCACTCCATTGTAATGAATGCTGAAACATTGAGTTTTGATTCGAGCTTGAATGGATGCTGGTAGCTCGACGACCCCAAAGGGAGAGGGGATTTGGGCTGGTGATGCGGTGCCAACAATATCTGTCATTGGGGCACAGGCATTGACAAACAGGGTCAAAAACAACCACGCAGTTTTCATAATCATGATTACCTGACTATTTCGTTGCTGTGGCCAACAGCGTCTGAAAATGGGGAGCTTCGCATTCTTTATCGACGATAGTTGTCTCAATATCCTTGAACTTGGCCTTTTTCATCATGCCAAATAACTCCACTTCGGAAAATCCTAGCCATGTATCGGCATACAATTCACGTGCTTGTTCGTAACTGTGCTGTAATAAATCTAACACAATGACTTTGCCTCCTTTTTTAAGTATTCGGTGCGCTGCGCTAATAGATTTCTGAGGATGTGCAGCATGATGCAGTGCCTGAGAAAAAATGACTAAATCCACTGAGTTGTCATCAATGGGTGGGGCCTCAATATCACCCAGTCGATACTCTAGGTTGCCTAGCCCGTGGTTTTCAGCCAGTTTTTTACCGAACTCTACCATCTTCATTGAATTATCAATCGCGATCACCTGCTTTGCTCGCGGTGCCAACAGCTGCGCCAGCGTGCCTTCACCTGCGCCTAGATCGACG
>JABHEX010000330.1 GCA_018676385.1 Akkermansiaceae bacterium | reverse complement strand
TTTATGCAAGATGCTGAACTCAGAAAACGTGATTTGCGCACTCGCAACCCTACATGTCAACTTAATGATGGTGTGCTTTCTACGCGGGAGGGCATGCTAATGGCGGAAGGCCAAACCCAGAAATGATTACTGCATTTCTTGAAGTAGGCACTGAAGTGCTGACATGGATAGGCATCGTCTTATGTCTTTCGCAGTCGGCAATGTTCTCAGGCTCGAACCTCGCGTTCTTTTCACTTGGTCGAATGAGGCTGGAGGCGGAAGTGGAAAAAGGCAACAAATCTGCTGTGCGTGTGCTGAGGCTGAGGAAAGACTCGAACCTCCTGCTTTGTACGATCCTCTGGGGTAATGTCAGCGTCAATGTGTTACTCGCCTTGCTCAGTGACTCGGTGCTGGCCGGTGTATGGGGGTTTGTCTTCTCAACGGTGGGAATTACCTTCTTTGGTGAGATCATGCCGCAGGCATACTTTTCCAGACATGCCCTTCGTGTAGGTGCCATGCTGACACCTATAATGCGTATCTATCAGATTTTGCTGTTTCCGTTCGCAAAACCCTGCGCCGTCATCCTCGATGGATGGATCGGTCCGGAAGGACCTACGTTTTACCGCGAGCGCGACATCGAAATCATCCTTGAAAAACATATCAACGAAACTAGCTCCGAGATCAGTGCTAACGAGGGCAGGGGGGCGCTAAATTTTCTGGATCTTGATGACCGCACTATTTCTACCGAGGGAAGTGTTGTTGACGGTGCAACGATCTATCAGTTTGCGGTAAACCTAGATCTTCCGGTCATCCCAGGCCCTGACACTGATGATGGTAAGCAGTTTGTCGAGTCACTGAAAAAACACCCCTCGTTATGGGCGGTTATCACCGGTGATCGCGGTGTGCCTCAGTTGGTGCTCGATACTAATCAGTTCATGAGCGCGCTCTATACGGCGGAAAGCGAGGTCGATATCTATGCCTACTGTCACCGCCCAATCGTCGTTGAAGATAAGGGTACTACCCTGGACGATGTGCTAGGCGAATTTGTCGTTGAAGCATCCGATAAGGACGACCACGTCGTCGATCGCGATGTTGTTCTGTTCTGGACGGATGGCGAAAAACGCATTGTCACTGGTGCTGACATTTTTGGTCGCCTGCTACGCGGGATCGCTCGGCGGGAAGAGGACTAGAGCCAGGTTTTGCTCTAACTAATTATGTCAGTTGCTGACATTTTATTGACTCTGGATCGATATAGACACATTTGTTTTATATGATTATTTGGCATTATGTAACAGTTGATGGCAGTCAGGCACAGGCTGGTGAGGGGCAGTTGATGGATCTCGTAGCATCTGGAACGATTTTGCCGTCTACTAAGGTTTGGAAGTCTGGAATGGAGACATGGGCTGCGGCCTCATCTGTTTTGGCTACTCTGTTTTCCTCGGGCAGCACACCGCCTCCAATCAATACTCCTGCTGTCCATGGGAGATCGCATGAGATTGATTACCAAATTATTGGCGATTCGATTCAAATGGTTGAGGTGGAATTGGATCCGCGGGAAACGGTGATCGCGGAGGCCGGCTCTATGAACTACATGGAGGATGGAATCTCTTTTGAAGCCAAATTAGGTGATGGCTCTGAGCCAGATTCGGGATTCATGGGTAAGCTCGTTTCCATGGGTAAGCGGAAGATTACGGGTGAATCACTCTTTATGACTCATTTCACTAATAATGGTTCGGGTAAAAAACATATAGCTTTTGCAGCACCTTATCCTGGCTCCATTATTCCTTTTGATCTCTCAGACTTTGACGGACAGCTGCTCTGTCAGAAAGATGCTTTTCTCTGTGCTGCCATGGGGACGAAAATTGGCATAGCCTTTAATAAAAACATAGGAGCTGGTTTGTTTGGTGGTGAAGGGTTCATTCTTCAGAAACTCATGGGAGACGGTATGGCATTCATCCATGCTGGAGGTACGATCATTAAAAAAGAATTAAAGGGCGAGAAACTGCTGGTTGACACAGGTTGTCTGGTGGCATTCACCAATGGTATCAATTACAACATCGAGCGCGCTGGAAATTTAAAGTCGATGTTATTTGGTGGCGAAGGGCTTTTCCTTGCCACCTTGGAAGGCACGGGAACGGTCTGGCTGCAGAGCATGCCATTTTCACGCCTTGCCGACCGTATCACTGGGATGTATTCCTCGGGCAAGGGCGAAGGATCTGTCATTGGCGGTTTGGGCGACCTCTTAGGTGACTGATTTTCGGGTTCGTTCTGCCTGGGCTAATAGGAAATCACCACGTTTATCGGGACGTCGCCCAACAGGTCCCGGCCATTTAGGTCGGAGAGCTCGATCAGGAATGAAGCCGCGACGAGGTTGGCTTCGAGTTGTTCGATTAGTTTGATTGCTGCTGCTGCGGTTCCCCCTGTGGCTAACAAGTCATCGATGAGCAAGACACTCTCGCCCGGTAGGATGGCATCTTTGTGGATCTCTACAACATTCTCACCATATTCCAGGGAGTATGCCATTTCGTGAGTTTCCCACGGGAGCTTTCCCTTTTTACGCACAGGCACAAAGCCCGCATCAAGGTTTAAAGCGACGGGTGCTGCAAAAATAAATCCTCGGGCGTCGATGCCGACTACTTTGTCGATCTTGGTTCCTCCGGATGTGGCGGTCAGTTCATTGATTGAATGCCGCAATAGAGCAGGATCGGACAGCACGTGGGAGATGTCTTTAAAAAGAATTCCAGGTTTTGGGAAATCAGGAACGTCACGGATGTTGTCGCTGAGAAGTTGGGAAATGGAAGCCATAGGTTTGTTTAAACTTAAAAGACCAAGTTTCAATTACCAAAATTGGGTTTACACAATGTTTACCCAAAAACGAGTCATAGAATGGTATTTCCTAGCAAAACTTTCACCTAATTGGATGAGCCAGCTGCGGGCGTGGTGGTCAAAACTACTGCGACGGAGTAGATTGTTTTATGAGTTTATGACCAAAATGAGTCTGTTTGTTTTGAGCTACAACTCAGTCATTGATCTTGCTTCTTATCCGGTGTTTCTCCAGTCTCTGAAGCGTGTCAAGCAGAGGATGGATTTATGATATTGCCAGCGCATGTGCAGCGGCTGGTATCCGTGAGTATGTGGTCTGCGCTGGTGCGCGGAACATGCCGCTGGTGGCAGCGCTCTGTGAGTTAGAACAGTCTGGCGACACGGAAGAGCTCAAAGTATGGAATCATTTTGAGGAGCGTGCTGCGGGGTTTTTTGCGCTCGGCAGAACCGTAGCGTCCGGTGAGCCGTGCGCGGTTGTGACTACCTCAGGCACAGCAGTCGCAGAGCTTCTGCCTGCAGTGATTGAGGCGCATTACCAGAAGCGGCCATTGATAGTGATATCAGCAGATCGGCCTGCAAGCTTCCGTGGTAGTGGGGCCCCGCAAGCTATCGAGCAGGTGGGTATTTTTGGGGATTACGTATCAGGGTGTGAGGACGTCAGCTGGGATGATGTGATTGATTTGCTAGTCGGTTGGGATGCTGTGTATCCATGGCATCTAAATGTTTGCGTTCTGGAAACTGATCTAGTTTCTTCCTATGATAACCCACGGCTTTCCAATGTGCGCATTGCAGCCGCTGAGCCAGCACGAGAAAACATCGACGTGCGCCCAGTATTGGAAATAATTGCGGGTGCTTGGCGTGGATTGGTAGTCATGCTCGGTGGTCTTGAGCCTGAAGATCGTGAGGAGGTATGGCACTTCCTGCGTGATCTTGGTGTGCCGGTGCTGGCGGATAGTACCAGTGGCTTGCGCGAGGTGCTCGGTAAACTGGTGATGCATGATGGCGATCGGATTCTAAAAAAACAACCGCCTGCGAATGTGCTACGTATCGGTGAAGTGCCGGTTGGGCGTTTCTGGCGTGACCTAGAGGAACTGCCGGATATCAATGTCGTGTCGTTGAGTCGTACGGGTTTTGCAGGCATGGCACGCTCGAGCAAAGTCATTACCGGTGATATCTCTCGCTTAGTTCGGGCGTTGGGTAGTGTGAGTCATGCGGGTGACAGCCAAGATTATCTTAAAATAGCCAAACGTCCTGGCGGGAAAATTACTGATCTGTTAGAGTCGTTTCCAGAGAGCGAACCTGGCATGGTGCGCACCCTCTCGGTGATGGCGACTATGGGAACGAGCCTTTATCTGGGAAATAGTTTGCCGATACGCGAATGGAATGATTTTGCTCAGCGCAATGTGCCTTATGAACTCGTGCGTGCCAACCGTGGTGCCAACGGAATCGATGGTCAAATTGCCAGTTGGCTTGGTTCGACCGCAAACGCTGAGGATGCCTGGGGAGTGTTTGGCGATTTAACAGCGATGTATGATATGTCCGCCCCATCACTATTGGGCCAGGTTGAGTGTCGGGGTAGAATGCTCGTTGTAATTAACAATGGGGGAGGAAAAATTTTTGAACGCCTACCTGCAGTACAAAATTTAGATCGTCGCGCCAGTGAGTTAGTTGTGAACACGCACGCGAATGGTTTTCGTGATTGGGCTTCAATGTGGGGGATGAACTATGTATGCGTGCGTGGTATGGAGGAATTTGATTTTGAACCCGCTGGCATGACAACTGTTGTGGAAATTATCCCAGATGCTGAACAGACCAAGGCGTTCTGGCAGGCTTGGAAATCAATCTAGCCAAGTTCAATATTGTCAATCAGACGCACCTTACCATAGAATACAGCTGTGGCCATTATTGCAGGTCGGTTGACGCTTTTGATGGGTTCTAGTGAGTCGGCATCAAGTATTTCCAAATAATCGATCTGTGCACCTTGTTCAGATATTTGGATTGAATTGCTTGCAATTTCGACAAGCTGAGCAACAGACGTTTCACCCGCTATATGACATTTTTTTGCGGCTAGCATGGCTCTGCGAATTCGCGAAGCATCATTGTATTGCTCTGGGGTGAGAAGTGCATTACGTGATGAGAGTGCAACACCGTTGGTATCTCGCACGGTATCGATAGCTTCGATACGGATCTGTACGTTCAAATCTCTAATCATACGCCGAATGATGGCGAGTTGCTGGTAGTCTTTTTTTCCGAATACAGCAATGTCTGCTCTGCAGAGGTTGAAAAGTTTCAATACGATGGTGCATACTCCGTTGAAGTGACCTGGGCGCGCAGCTCCGCAGAGTCTTGTCGCTAATGAATTCTCAATTACTGTCACTGAGTGGTTCGGTTGATACATTGAGGCAGGATCTGGTGCAAAAACGATATCAACACCCTCTGCTTGGCATTTTTTTAGATCCTGATCAATAGTTCGAGGGTAGTTATCAAGATCCTCTATTCGATCGAACTGAGAAGGATTTACAAATAAGCTAACAATTACGCAGCCATTTGTGCCTGACAATTTGCGCGCGTGGCGGATAAGTTCCAAATGCCCATCATGCAATGCGCCCATAGTGGGAACAAGGGTAGATAGCCCTTTATCCGCTGTTTTGAGAGTCTCAGCGATGAGATCATTTTTTGTTTTGATGATTTTCACGAGATTGGTGGGGGATAGGTATTGACGTGAAGGATGAAATTGTTCAGCTTTATGTATGTGCACGATATTGCTGTGCCCACCAAATACCACCACAATTATCCAGTAATCTACTATGAAAAAATATATTCAACTCTCCCTGATTTTGTGCATTTTTGCTACGATTTCAATGGGAACATCTAATGCACAGCGACTTAAGATCGCGACAGTGGACATACAAAAGCTTTTCAAAGAATATCACCGCACTACAGAAGAGCAGCAGAAGTTTAGTGAGGAGTTTGCTCGTATTCAAAAAGAAAATAACGAGCGTCTTGCAGGTATTCGTAAGCTGGAGGAGGACCTTCAAGTGCTTAAGAAAAAAATTGAGGATCCTACACTCAGTGACAGCGTGAAGCGCGAGAAGTCAAAAGAGTTTCAATTAAAGCTCGATGAGGCAAAGGCGATGGACCGTGAACGTCGCGAATTTTTGGGTCGCCGTACGCGCGCCCTAGAACTCAAGAAGCAGGCAAGTATGCAAGGTATTCTAGAGGAAATCCGTAAGCGTATTGTAGATCACTCGAAGAAAGAAGACTTTGACTTCGTGCTCGATAAGTCTGGTATGAGTGCGAACCAAGTGCCATTTCTCCTCTACACTAAAGATGCTACAAACATAACCGCTACTCTACTTGAGGAGCTAGCCAAGGACGCCCCAGCCAAGCCATAGTTGGCTGAGTTTCATTATATCTCACTACACCCTTCTCCCCATGATGTGGGAGTAGGGTGTTTTTTTATTCGGATGATTTGGGGATGATATTGACGCTTGTATTGATTCTGTGCAATTTTGCTTACATGCTAAGATTTATCAAACTTGCACGACAACCGACGGATGATAAAAACTAAAAAGCTATTGGGGATGATTATATGGCTTGTGATAATTATAGAGCTATTTGTTGGTAATATTGTTTATGCAGCACAGCCCATGGTTACAGCATCAGAGATGCAGGCATTGTTCAACGACCAACAAACTAACACTGCCGCTAGAATTGGTTTCAAAGCTGAAAACAAAAGGTTAGCATTAGTGACTATGATGCTGAAAAACTTTGAAAGTTGGCTCCGGCAGGGAGCAATCATTAACAGATAATTATTGCCATCATCATGACGCCGTTAATGCGAAAAATATTTGGAATGAACTGGCTGCTGGTGCTTACCATGCTGGCTCTGGCTATTTTTGGAGTTTATGCCATTGAGAGTGCGGCCAGGCATTTACCCCAAGGTGGTGAGCACTATGCCAACATGCACAAGAGGTGGATTATTTTAGGGTTTGTTATTTTTATGGTAACGTCACTCATCGATTACCGTTGGATTCGTTGGCTTGGTATTCCGATGTATCTTGCTGGACTTACTCTGATGATTGTGGCGATGAAATCTGGTAATGAAGTCCATCAGCTTCAATTAGGTGGGCTTTCATTTCAACCTACCCAGCTGGGAATAGCGGGGGGGATTGTTTTGATTGGTTCTCTGTTGCAAGATTTGCCGCGTCTGCATTCGCTGTTCAAGCTTCCACTACTCAAAGTTATAATTATCGGCTTGCTGGCCGGAATACCCTTTCTGGTAGTGGTGCAAATGGGAGATATGGGATCGGCGATGGTATGGCTACCTGTCACGGCGGTGATCATGTTTGCAGGTGGCATTCCATATCGTTATTTATTATTCATGGGAATTGTAGGTTTTGGATCAATGGCCATCGTCTATTTTGTGATTTTACCAAAGGAGTCTGAGCGGGGGGCTGGTCGAATTGAGCTCTATCTCGACATGCTCAACGAGCGTGAAGTCGATATTAATGGTGATGCTTATGCTCCTTATTGGGTATCCACATCCATCGGCAAAGCCGGTTATAAGGGTATTGGATGGAATGCTAACAGCCAACGTGGGTCATTACACGACAAGAAGTACATCCCCTGGAAAACAGCTCATAACGACTTTATTTTTGCAGTCATTGGGGAAGAGCAAGGGTTTCGTGGAAGTATGTTATTGATTACCGGATACTCATTATTATTAATCCAGTGTTTATTCATCGCCTTCTATAGCAGAGATAGTTCTGGTAGAATCATTGCTGCTGCGGTTGTGGCGCTGCTCTTTGCTCACATATTTGAAAATATTGGCATGTGCGTGCTTCTTACCCCGATTACTGGTATCCCACTACCACTGGTAAGCTATTCCGGAACATTTGTGGTGATGTGTATGTTTTTGTTAGGTTTGGTGCAAAGCATATGGGTGCACCGTAATGTTGAGCTTGCTGAGCCTGTGGAGGAGCCAGAACGCAGAAGTTTCATATAATCTTACATATCCTAATGTGTATGCGAGGAGTCATCCTCCCACGGGGTATTGCGCACCTCTTTTGAGTCAGGATGCATGATGTCTTTCTGAACTCCTTTTTTTCTGGCGATTGAGCGCCGAAACCTACGATATTCCTCGTGCATCAGACTGTTTACGTAGTCAAATGTAATTGCTAGCGACAGCATCAGAGGCAACATTAGCAGTAAATGATAAAGTGATTCCTCAAGTTGATTCGTCAGTATGGCAGCAATGCCGATATAGATTTCCCAGCAGGATGCCAAAATAGCGGCCAAAGTTCCCAGAGTCAGGATGAACTGGCGCATATCAATTACTCATTAAAAATTACCACTCAATCGCTGTAGCTGCCCAAGTAAGTCCGGCACCAAAGACAACTAGGATGATGTTATCGCCCCGCTCAAATTTACCTTCACGGTGAGCTTCGTCTAGCGCGATAGCAACAGCTGCGGCGGAGGTATTACCATACTTGTGTAAGTTAACATAAACCTTTTCATTAGGTATGGTCAACCGGTCGGCTATGGCGTCGATAATACGGAGATTAGCTTGGTGTGGAACAATCAGCTTGATATCGTCAGGGGTGAGCCCAGCGCGTTCAATGACTTTTTCAGCAGCATTTCGCATGGCATTGACTGCAAGCTTAAAGACCTCACGACCCTGCATCGAAAGCGTGTTAAGATGCTGGTCTGCATTTGATTTGTTGATTGGGCAGGCCGAACCTCCTCCACTAATTTTCAGCAGATTTGTATGCCGGCCGTCACTTCCGGTCTCAGTGGCAATGATTCGGCCTTCGTCGCATTTAGATTTACGTAGAACGGCAGCCCCTGCTCCATCACCAAAGAGTACACAGGTGTTACGATCCTCCCAGTTGGTAACCGATGACAGTTTTTCTGCACCCACTATTAGAGCATTTTCATATGCACCATCGGATATTAGTCGGCGAGCGATTTTCATTGCATAGAGAAAGCCAGAGCATGCAGCGGAAATATCAAAGGCAACGGCTGTGTGTGCACCTAGATCCCTCTGCACGTAACATGCTGTTGCGGGTGTGGGTGTGTCTGGTGTAATCGTAGCGACGATAATTAATTGCACATCTTCATAGGCGATACCGGCTTGATCGAGGGCTTTCTGACCAGCTTTAGTTGCCATGTCAGAGGTAAACTCATCGTCCGCTGCGATGCGCCGCTCCTTAATGCCGGTGCGGCTTGTGATCCACTCATCGCTGGTGTCGACCATTTTTGCTAGGTCGTTATTAGTAAGGATACGTTTGGGTAGATAACTGCCGGTTCCGGCAATTGTGACTGGGTGGTCGGTAGCTTCACTCATAGGAAATCAGACAGCATTCGCTACTGCGAAATGTAGCCATTATTCAGCAGATGAACAGCTTTATGTCAGTCTAGGGGCGGTTGATTTCCGCCAGTGCCGTTTCAATGTGAGGGTTTACTTCTAGGCTCACGGTTTCACATGCTACTCGGATAGCGTTTTCAATGGCTAGTGCTGATGACCCACCGTGTCCGATAATGCATACACCGTTGACACCGAGCAGCGGCGATCCACCGACGTATTCGTAACTACTCTTTTTTTTCACCGCCTTGAATGCGCCACTTGCAATAGCTGCTCCCATGATGCGGAAAGGGCTACGTTTGAATTCCAGTTTAAGCCATTTAGACATTGCTTTGGCGGTTGCCTCACATGTTTTGAGAATGATATTTCCAGTGAAACCATCGCATAACACGACATCTAGTTTGCTGTCGAATAAATCGTGCCCTTCAACATTGCCGATGAAATCAAATGGGGCTCGATTGGTTGACTCAAGATGTTTAAGTAGGGCGAATGTTTCCTTGGTGAAGGTTGTGCCTTTTTCATCTTCTTCGCCATTAGACATGAGTCCAACACGTGGGCGCTCAACTTCGAGAACTTTATTGGCATAGACGGCGCCCATGAGAGCGTAAGTTACAAGATGCTGAGGTTTGGCTTCGGGGTTAGCCCCTGCATCCAGAAGTTGGCAAATTCCATGTTCGTTTGGGATTGCAGTGGCTATGCCTGCTCGTTCTACGCCCTTGAGTGTCCGCAATTTGACAGTAGCAGCGGCTACGGCGGCTCCAGTGTTTCCGGCGCTGACTACTGCGTCCGCATCACCCGACTTGACCAAATCGGTAGCTACCGAGATGGATGACTTTTTTTTCCGGCGTAGTGCCTTTGCTCCGGACTCGTCCATGGCAACCACCTCAGGTGCATGAACAATCTTGATGCGGGTATCGGTAATGCCGTGTTTCTTGACCAGTTGACCAATCACTTCAGAGTCGCCAACCAGATAGAGTTGATCGATATTCTTATTAATTTTTAGCGCATTGCGTGCGCCCACAATGTTTACCTCAGGTGCGAGATCTCCTCCCATGGCATCAAGTGCGATATTCATAAAAAAATTATAGGTTACAAGTAGCCAGGTAAATCTGGAAAATCTTGATGGCTATGGAGGCGAATGGGTAGATACAAAACGAGCGAAATGCTGAGGCATTCCGCTGCGATAAATGATAAAGCTAGAGACGAATTCCTCGTTAGAGGGCATCTACTTCGATCACCTGCCGCTCGCGATAGGTGCCGCAGTGTGGGCATGCGATGTGTGAGGGAACGCGGCTCTCGCACTCAGGGCATGTCTTCAGCTTGGGTGCGCGCCAGCGGTTTGCTCCGCGGCGCATCTTTTGTTTCATTTTTGATGTTCTGCGTTTAGGTACTGCCATGATGGTGGTTGGTTAAATGATTGATTTTTTTAGTGATGAGTGTCTTGCCTCTCCATGATTACGACTTAGATGGGCCGTTTTGAATTCCGTCCAAAGCATCCCAAGGAGTGGGTGCTTCGTCGCGGGGATGGGTCTTTACATCATCTCCACTGGGTTTGTCTACTGCTAAATACCTAGAATCTACTTCGCATGTCATCGGCAAGTCTGCCTCGTCACAACGTGGATAATCCGGGAAACAAACTACTACTTCCTCACGCAAATG
>JABHEX010000329.1 GCA_018676385.1 Akkermansiaceae bacterium | reverse complement strand
TTTATGCATAGAAGTTTTATAAACAGATGTCAGAACAGCAGAATTTTAAGCGGTCATTGTTTTCCAAGGATGCAACAAAATTAGGCGTTTCAATTCTGCAGACAGCAAAGCAACCTGACAAAATATTCCAACATGGTCGATATTTTGGTATTCCAGGGAACACCAAGCTGCAGCAAGAGTGTATGGAAAGGATTATGGATACTCCAAAGGTTCAGAATCTGCTTGCCAATCGACCTTCATCAATGTGGCCAGATCTTGAGCAAATGGCCAGAATGCCCAAAGGGAGCCTTGGATGGTGCGTACAACTGCGATTGCAGAAGCTTGGACTTTCTTTTTTAGTGAATGAATCTCCGGTGCCAGAATCTAAAGAGGAGTTCGTGATAAGTAGATCCGTTCGATTGCATGAAATTCACCATACGATTCTTGGTCTGCCGATCACAGTTGCAGGTGAAGCTGCTGCGACGGCGTTTTATGCGAGTACTGGGTCGATGCCTTTTGACATTGGAATTCTGTCTTCATGGATGTTGCGTGGTGCCTACGCACCAAGTGAGCGTAGATTGATCTGGGATGGTATTGGTTTTGGAATCGCAGTTGGTCAGGCTGTGCCTGAACTTTTCTCTCCTCGTTGGGAAGATGGCTGGGAAAGATCGATCATCGATTGGCAGAACGAACTGGGCATCACCCAGCTTCTGAAGACATCTCCGTTCAAAGATGACTTTGTAAACATCTATGGTTTAAGTCTCTGAATATGCCAACTCACTGAAGTTGACGATTCTCCAAGAGGTTGATTAAATATTAAGGATCGGATGATGGGTTGCAATGATTTCCTAGAAAGCGCTGGTGATAGTAACTTCTCCAACGGCAATATGGGGAAAGATACTTTGATGTTGCGGGGCGGCTCTGCTGCAGGAGCTCAACGTAGATTAAGAACAAACTGATTTCATGTGCCTTGATTTGGATTGTGATCTGTTGAGTGATAAAGGCTCTTTCCCTTGAGTAATTGGATGTTACGTCACTATGCTAATTCCCCAATTAAATTGATTAAAGACACCAGCGTGCCATGGTTCAAGGGACATAATATGTATCTATTGAATTACTAAAATGCCTCTCATTAATCTCAGGACCAATATTTCTGGTGTCCAGAGTTCAGATGCTCTTTTAAAAAAGCTGTCGGCTGCTCTTGCAAGTGCTACGGGAAAGCCCGAATCGTATGTAATGACACTTTTGGATTTCGGGGTTCCAATGACCTTTGCTGGTAGTAATGACCCCTGCGCTTATGTAAAAATTAAGTCCATCGGAGCATTGACTCCGCTTGAAATGTCAGATCGATTTTGTGAGTTGATCAAGGCATCTTTAGGGATCCTTAAAGATCGGATTTATATTGGATTTGATGATGTTAGTGCTTCGCACTGGGGGTGGAATGGGCGCACTTTTGGCTGAACATTCCATCAATCCACCAATTAAAAATGTCCGGTTAGATCCGTGTCAGAGACCTATTTGACTGAGGATTCCCTGGCCGGTTAGCAGCTCGGTGCCTAAGCCAATAACAAAGCCAAGCATCGCTAAACGACCATTCCATGTCTCAGCAAAGCTGCTGAAGCCGAATCGAGATTGAGTTGAGTTAGTCATGTTTTTGATTATGTGGAAGAGCCTCACATGAGTGAGGCATTGTTTTCTGTAATCAGCCAGCTACAGCTGAAATGCTGTAGGGAGCTTCAGGGGAACTTGTGGGCATTGGGTCGAGCTTGCCTAATGCCAACGCTTTCGCGCGGACGTACATCTCACTTGATGTGGCACCAGCAGCTTCCATTGCTTTGGCGACGACATCCCAGTTACGAACTTCAGTAGACATATGGTGCTGATTTGTAAGTTTGACAAGCATCGCCAGCCAAGTGACGTGGTCGTGACAGTGAAATCCGCCAAGGAACCGAACACGCGAAACGAGTCGTTTCTCGATAAGCCCCGCCTAGTGCTGCATGTCCCATCAGGTATTCACCACCATCAAATGGTGTGGCGTTGGCGGAGATAAGGGCAATGGCATGTTCACCTTGGGTTCCGAGTTGCCGGTATTGCAGATCCTGGCTGTGACGACGTTTGAGGCAAAGACAAGCAACGAACCACATCACCCCCCGCCACGAGTGAGTTCTTTTTATTGCTTTCTTGGAATTGTGGTCAACATCAAAGCATCGCTTCATAGCGGTCACTGCTTCTCTGCTCGCTTTCGCATTCATGGCTCCTATGCCTGAGGATGCCCAGTTCGTTTGGTTTCGCTTCGCTAATACCGAAGCAATTGTCTCTTATGTTTTCAAATGTCTACTTCAACCAATCCATGCGTTAAGGCGTAGACCGCTGCCTGTGTTCTGTCTCTTACTCCAAGCTTGTGAATGGCTGTACTGACGTGGCTTTTAACTGTTTCAGCAGAAACAAATAGTGAATCAGCGATTTCTGTGTTCTTCATTCCCTGAATAATACATTGAATAACCTCTAGCTCTCTTTCTGATAATGGGTCTACAAGGATCGGTGCTGGTTTGACTTTTGCGGTTGCTGCTTCAAGGACAGCCCTCGGATAGTAAATACCCCCACTGTTGGTTGTGCGTAAAGCATGAATGAAGTCCCCATCCCCGGTGCCGATTGAAGAGATGAACATCACTCCGTCTGCCCCAGCCTCCATCGCTTCTTGAACCACCTCAGGTGTTTCGCGTGACAAGAAAATGAGAGCTTTGAGGTCTGGGGATTGTTGTTTTGCTTTTTCGACAAGTCTTATTCCATATCCTCTTTCTAGGTCTTCGCTCGTGATTAAGAGGTCTGGATTGCTTTCAAGTTGTATTTGTAGGGCCTCATCTTCCGTGGTCGCGCCCCCAATCAAAGATTGCAGGATTGGCTCAGCAAGGCTCACCGCGGTGAGCGTGAGCCGGTTTTTAGAACAAACCAAAACTCTCTTGTTTGCCAGCATTTGCTTGCAGGCATCAACTGCCTTCTGTAATGCGCCTTCAGATGGGTGAATCTTCACCTGTTTTTGTGTAGATAGAATAATAATGATAACGCTGTGATGTCCGTCTGCAAATCATTATCAACATTAAACTTTTATGCGTGATCAGCTCCTTTTCGCTGATTGCCCTCAGCTCTATTGTTTTAGGCCAATGTGATGTGCTGTCGACTGGATTTTGTTTTCAAGCAACTCATCGGTATTCGTGAAGGACTGGGTGTGTTGCTTAGAAGTCGTGGGCTCCTTCCTATTCGTTAAGTGGGTTCTCTTTCGGGTTCATAATTGTTGTTTCTGCATAAAAAAGCTGCTCCGATCAATGAGCAGCTCTGAGCATGTGCTTCTGGTTGTGAGGTGTTGACAGCTTTGGGTCAAGAAACCTCCCCTTTTGTGGATCAGGCAGAAAAATTACATTTTGATTTGCAACTGCTGAACGCATGGGAATCATGCTTTTTCACGTGTTGATCAGTTTTTGTCAGTTAATGACTTGGACATTGCAGCTGCAAGAGCAACACAGCCAGCGACGATCAGATAGCCCATGAGATTTGTTTAATGGCTCAACCATCATTTGATTTGGAGGTGCCTGCTGACTGTCTCCGATGAGACCGAATCCTCAATCGATCAGTCTTTGGTTGTCTGTTCCTTTGCTCAAGGAAGGCCTGGATAGTGAGCGGCTATTGGATCATCGGTGAAGGTGGCGACCCATCCTGCTGAGTTTTTGAAAAAACGAAGCACGCAATAGTTTGGGTTGGCGCCCATGTCGAACCAGTGCCGGGTTCCAGCTGGAATGGCGATCCAATCATTGGCTTCGCAGACCACTTGAAGCACCTCATTGTTGATGTGGAGTGAAAAGAGCCCGCAACCTTCCACAAAAAAGCGCACCTCATCCTCTGCATGCTGGTGCTCTTGCAGGAATGTTTGGCGCAAAGATGTGGTGTTGTGCTGAGCGCCCCCAACGCGCATCACATCCACTGCTTGGTAGCCCTCGTTTGTTTGGACGGAAGAGATGAGTGACGCATAGGCCGCCAAAATTTGCTCTTGCATAGCCCCTCGCTTTAGCTCTGGCTTGCTTGGCCAACGCTGAAACTTGATCCCGCGCGTTTTGAGTTCTGCACTGATCTGTGCAGCATTGCTGGTGCTTAGGAGTGGCTCCGGCGCTGCCTGGGTTGCGTAGATCCTCAGCTCCGTCATCAGCGCGGCGTT
>JABHEX010000033.1 GCA_018676385.1 Akkermansiaceae bacterium | reverse complement strand
CTGATAGGAGTGGTGGTTGGGTGGTCCGATGATCTTGCCGCTCAAGCCACAACGCGCGATGGATTGAAAATTTCCCGCCGGCGCCTCGCCCTCGGTGATTTCTTCGTCATAATAATTTTTCACCATACCAGATGACCAAAAATGGCTCAGGCACTCTTGTTTAGTTAGCCACGCTGAGTGATCTGCCTTGCTTTGGTAGAGTGGTTGATCTGCGCTCTCGAAGATCATATGGAAACGGTCTAGGCCGCCAAGCACGAGCCATGCGAGATCAAATACAGAGTGTGTGCGACCTTGGGCAGAAATCTCTTTTGCAAGAGCATCCATTCCTTCCTCTATAGGCATGATACGTGCGTTGATGCCCTCGGCTGGAGGTGTTGGCGGCTTATGCTCTCTGCGCTCTCTGCGGTCAAAAGATTTACTATCCCGCCGGCGGTTGCCTCCGTGGTTACCATCATTTCTTCTGCGGTCACTACTCTGTGGTGGTGGTTTGCGGTCGCCGCTATTATTCGCTGATCCGTGGTTAGATCCTTTGCCAGACCTTTGTTTAGGTTTGCTGCTGGTGTCATTGCGTGCCCATGCTGGACCGAAATCGAGGGCACTTAGATCGGGTGCTTTGTCGTTCTTTGATGGCTTAGCAGATGATGAAGAATCTTTTTTACTCATATCGAAGTTTGTTTTTACACGCTATGGGTTTCTAACGGAAGCATTCACTTCAAGAAGTTCGAGGGTTTTTTTCAGGGCGTGATTGTGTTGCGAAAGCACTTCGTGGGCACGAATTATCATACTTGAGGTGTTGATTTCTTTATTTTCGAGCTTGCTGAGAGTGCTTGTCAGTGCATGGGCATCGTCTAACATCATGATTGCTTTCTGATCGCAGAGCTGCTGAACTAAAGGTTGGAAATTTTCCATGTGTGGCCCACAGATCACAGGAATTTGAGCTGCAATGGCCTCTGCTGGGTTTTGTCCGCCTACGTTGAGCCAACTTTTTCCGATGATCACCCAGTCGGCATGTGCCGTCCAATCACACAGTTCACCGGTTGTGTCAGCGATGAGGCATGATTGTTCGGCATTTTCAGGTGGCTCATAATTTGTTTTCAAAACAGGTAAGTATCCAACAGATCTGAGATCGGCAACCACCTCGGTGCGACGTTCGGCGTGGCGCGGAACGATTAACAGAATAATATCGGCGGCTGATTTTTTAACAGCCTCGGCGATCATCTTTTCCTCTCCCGGATGGGTGCTGGCGAGGAGTAATACCTTGCGCCCATTACCTTCATCATTACCAAAATCATTCAGCAATTTCTGAAAGTCGGATCGTTTTTGGGGTGCTTGACCGCCAGTTAGATCGAACTTAATGCTGCCTGTGATATGAATTTTAGCTGTTGGGATTCCCAGTGACGCAAAGCGGTTCTTATCGACCGTATCCTGTACACCAACGCGGGTGATCATGCCGAATACAGGTGCTACTAGACAGCTGAATTTTTTAAATCGTGCTTCTGAGCGTGCTGAGAGTCGTGCATTGACTATGCTCACTGGGATGTTTTTTTTCTGTGCGATGCGCAGTAGGTTTGGCCATGCTTCTGCCTCGATGAGCACAATTTGCTGGGGTGAGAACCGTCGCAATACCATGCGGACGATGAAATTAAAATCTAACGGGCTGTAGATTACGCGTGCTTGAGATGGGGCGTTTTGTCGCGCAACAGCATGCCCTGTAGATGTTGTGGCTGCCAATACGATGCGCAATGAGGCATCATATTCTAATATCGATTTAATCAATTTGAGTGCGATGAGGACCTCTCCCACGCTTACGGCATGTATGTAGATGGTATCTTTTGGCTCGCTGATAGAAGTTGTTTTGAATACAGCAAAGCGTTCAAGTAAACCGGTGCCATAGCCCCCACGGCGCCACATCTTGACAAGCCAGGCGGGGAACGCGAGGACGAAGAACAACGGCAGAGCGATGTTGTAAATCAAGAGGATTAGAGATCGTGGCATTGGGTGTGATATTATGTGATGAGGGCCCACTGGTAAAACAGAATCCCACAGCCTCCGTAACTTCGCCGATCAAGGAGATTCCATCCTGTAACTTCATCACGTTGATTGCTGGTCGGATCCTCAATAACTAACAGCGCGTCATCGGCGAGGCGCCCTGCAAGTCGTTCATGCGTGAGTAATGCATTCACAAAATCACGATCGCCTGGTCTCTTGAAATAAGGTGGATCAGCAAAAATAAGATCGTAGGTGGCGTTGTCGCGATCTAGGAATCGGAACACATCAGCTTGCACTGCACGTCCGTTATCAAATCCGAGAGATGTAAGGTTTTTAGTAATTACCTTTTGTGCTTCGCGGTTGTCATCCACCATGACGGCAGATGCCGCGCCGCGACTTAGAGATTCAATTCCCAAAGCTCCGGAGCCAGCAAAAAGATCGAGCACTTTTGCGCCTTGTAGTCTGTCTGCTAGGATTGAAAAAAGAGCCTCGCGAAGTCTGTCTGTGCTTGGTCGTGCGACTGATTTTGGCACACTGATGTTTCGCCTTCCTGCAGATCCACTGATGATTCTCATGGTTTAGTTTTCGTTTTGTGTGAGTGATCTGGGATCGGAAGCGCTTTGAGTTCCTTTCCAGCTTCTTTCATTTCGATTCTGATGAATTCGTAGAGTGTAGTAACTACAGGAATGAGCGGGAGATTAGCAAATTTTGCTCCGGCATCAATCTCAGGCTCTAGCAACGGACCTGAAATTACAAGGTCACGCATGACTCGATCGGGTGTATCGAGATCATACCACCAGCGGCCGGGGCGTCCGAATAAATGTGATCCATGAATGCCGCGTGACAGATAGGCGGCAGCCTCTGGGGATGCCACGATACGAGTGACCGAGAGGTGGCCGTCTCGTACAGACATGTTACCGTTGCTCATAATCGACAGATCCTCGCTCATTAGTCGGGCACCGCTCCAGCGTAGCGTTCCTTGCCTGAAAACGATAGGTAGAAAAAGTTCCTCAAACGCGACGTTGTGGTTGCCATGTTGCTCTCGGATCAAAAATTGATTGCCTGAGACTATGCCATTGGCTCGCCAGCTCTTTGGTTGGTGTAATAGCCCGTTGAGCTTTATTTGGGCGGCTACGGAATCTGCTTTTACTTCCATGGCTATGTGTTCGAGCCATTGGGCGGCATCGATTTTTTGACGGTCAACTGAAAGATCAATAAGGAAGGGGAGTCGGCCGATACGGTTTTTGCCAAGCCCGAGCTGGGCGATGGCTCTCGCTTGGACTCCGCCGAGGTCGATGCTTTGCTCTTCAATTTTCAGGTAGGGGCGTTCCCAGGCGATTTTTTGTTGAATGTCGTTCTGTGTATCTAGGCCTATTACGCGAATGCTGCCAATATTGATTATGCCCTCAGTATTTTCTCCTAAGAGAATGTGGTCGTAGTCGAGGTTGTTAATATCAATGATATCGAGCTGTTTGGATGCTGCTATTAAACGGCACCGTGCGTTGGTAATTTTCAAATGCACGGGTAGTTTAGGTGGTATCTGTTTCTTCTCAGCGAGAGGTGATTTGGGTGATGGGTTAATTGGGTTTTTTTTAGGCGTTGTAGGTGTGTTAGGTTCAGCAGTAGATGGTTTGGTCTCGGGCGACGCCGGTTTTGAGGGTGTTGGTTTTTGTGCCTTCGGTATTGAGGTATTGGAGGCTATTGCTGCAAACATTTCTAAACTCATAGTTAGATCAGGAGAATTAATCTCTATGTTACGTGGATAAACTTGGCCGTGCGCTAACTGACGCCAATATGGGCGAATGCGCATTTTTTTGACAGCCATGACTGGCTGGTCGAGCTGGTCACGCAGTTCCTCCGGTTGTAGCATCTCGGTGTCATAGAGGCTGATGCCATTCCACGGCGACCACGACATGCTGCCTATACGCCAGTCCTGCCCAGTGCGTTTATTTAACTCTGACTCTATACTGTTTGTTCCCCATGCGCTAGCGAGCCAGAGGTTGGAAGCTCCGTAGAGTGTGAGTGTTATTATAACACCCCAGCATAGGAAACGTAATGAGTTATGTCCTATCGACGACTTTGATCGAAGAGTTTTCTCGGTCGAATCAGTGTTCGAACTATTGGCCTTCTGGGCCATCGGCTACTTCTTTTTTGGCGGTGTGAAACGAATCACTAGGCTTTTATCCGCAAGTTTTAAACCGGAGGTGCTTTCCTGCAAGCGGTAGATAAGAAGGCAGTGTTTGCCGTCTTTGTATTTTCCGAGTGCTATATTTTCTTTCGTAGATATGAACTCGGTTTTTTTCTCGTAGCGCCATTCGTGTCCCGTCCACTCACCGAGTATACTTTGTTGCTCGGCATTGATATCCTCGATGCGCCCTAGTTCACCATTAGGTGATTTGAAGGTATCTTTTTTTGGATCGTAGCGTAACAGAGAGACGGGCATTCCGACACCGCTTACGCGAATCATCCATTCATTTGGGTTGGGTTCCTCGAGCCGGATGAGAACCTGCTGCACAGTTTTGAACTCACGTTTATCCCATTGTTTCAAGTAATCTGCATACTCTTCTTTCGTTAGGCCAAGTTTTTCGTGCCAAGGTAATGGAATACCAGGTTTGGCCGTCTTTGCGTAATCTTTGTGCCATGCAGGATCTGCCTTGGCGGCATCTTGCACTTTGGTGATGTATTTGTTGATTGCTTCGGGTGGAACGATTGCACCTACGTCACCAGGCACTGCTTTATCCTTTGTTAGAAACTTCGCGAATAATTCTGGGGTTGCATCAGCTGCACTGGCCGTTGAGGAGCTGAAGGTGGCAGAAGTGCAGATCGTAGCAGTGCAGATCGCCAGTTTTCGGATAGAGAATAGAATTGTGAGTGAGTGAAACATGTCTTTAAAAAAAGTGGAGCCGAGTAAAACGTTGTGGTGGTGAAAAAACTATATACGCCAGATTAGGTGACGGTATGACAAGTGCAAGCGTCAATCTGATTGAGTGTGGTTTGAGCATGGTATGGGCCTAAATCTCGGAGTAGCGTCATTTCCTGCCTAGGGTGTCGATGTGATCATCTCTATTAACCATATTCGATAGAACCTAAAAAAGGCACATATTCAGTGAAGTGTGTAATAGGCTGCTGATCGCAGCGACCGGAGTCCGATACAGATTTGATTAAGTTACGTCTGACGGGTGCAGCTATCGTTTGATACGAAAAACGTGTTCGTCTGGTTTGTGATAATTTAGCCGGTCTCTCGCAATGATTTCCAAATACGCAGGGTCAGTTTCTATTGCTTTGAGCTCACGCTCCTTGGCGTCCTTGCGCTCGATGACTGAAGTTTCAAGCTCTTCGACATCAGCTAGGTCTGTTCGTTTTTCACTGAGCTCACGGTAGGGCTTGAGAGCAGAGGCCAAGAATGCGGCGCAAGCGGTAAGTAGTAGACCACAAAATGCAAGCCGAACCCCAGTATTCATCCTCTTGGTGTGCGCGCGCACACGGCTGAATTCCCCCACTTGGGATTTCTTTCTACGCTGAGATTTGTTGCGTGATTTAGCCATGATGATCTGCTGACCAATATTTTAGGATAATAGTTTATATATCTAAAGTAAAAAATTTTATGTATCTGTATTGTGAGGTCTTAGTGGGATATGCTTGATACAAGCATCCTGCATATGCTGATGAGGTGTCGCACGAGATAATTGAGCACTGCTAATTTGATGGGTATTAGTAAGCAGAAAATGCCAACCATTTGTCTCTTAATATCATTGGAGACAGGGCGCCTGCTCTTTGCAGCAACTCGTTTGTGAACGGTGTATACATTGAAGGCGTTCTCAAGCCGTCATCCTCAGTTCTTGTTGGTCCTTGAGGGCTTACCATGATCCTGTGCCGTCGCAGGTAGTGGACGGGCACCTATACACTGATTGACTTAGATTTGAGGGGCGGCTTGCTTGATTCAGGCTGCCCTTAAATCGTCCGTTCAGCCGATGAGCTCGAGCAGCTTGTTGGCAGCCGCCTTGGCGAAGACCTCGCTGTTGATTTCCTCTTCGTAGTTGATGACTTCCACCTTGGCATGTTCGTGGATGGCGCTGAACAGGGCGGCGTCGGCCTCGGGGTCATGGAACGGTTGTCCTTCGGCAGAGATGACGCTGACGGTTTTCAACGGGTTAAGAATGGCGGTGGGGGCCGGGTTGGCGTTGGCCTTTTCTGCGAGAATTTTTCCAAGCTCGGCACACTCCTCGGCGTTGGTGCGCATCAGGGTGACCTGTGGGTTGTGGATGTAGAATGTGCGGTCGGCGAATTTTTCTGGCACGGTTTCTTTTTCGCCGTAGTTTGCCATATCGAGGCAGCCGGGTGAGATGACGGCGGGCACCTTTGCCTTGGTCATGGCGTCGAGTCGGGTTGGCCCGGCGGAGAGGGTGGCTCCGACTAACTCGTCGGCCCACTCGGTGGTCGTGATGTCTAACACACCGGCGACCATGCCGGATTCGATGAGCGACTCCATGGTTTTTCCTCCGGTGCCGGTGGCATGGAAGATGAGCACTTCGTAGCCTGCGTCTTCTAACACCTTGGCGGCGATGTTAATGCAGTCGGTGGTGTTGCCAAACATACTGGCGACGATCAGAGGTTTACTGTCGCTCTGGTCGATCTCCGCTTCCACCATACCGCAGATGGCGTGGGCGGCGCGGGTGAAGATGATTTTTGAAATAGAATTAAGTCCTGCGACGTCGACGATGGAAGGCATCATGGTGATGTCCTTGGTGCCGACGTAGTGGGCGGTGTTGCCGCTGGCGAGGGTGGAGACCATCAGCTTGGGGAAGCCGACTGGCAGGGCGCGCATCGCGGCGGTTCCGAGTGCGGTGCCTCCTCCTCCTCCGAGTGAGATGACACCGTGGATTTTTTCCTCGGCGGCCAGCTTGGCTAACAGAACGGGTGCTGCTTGGGAAATGGCAGTGACGCATTCGCCACGGTCCTTGCGGTCGAGGATCGGCTGCAGATCGAGTCCAGCGGCCTCCGCGACCTGAAACCGAGTGATGTCTGGTGTGACCTGCGGGTCGTCGCCGCTGCCGAGATCGATCAGCAGCGGGGTGTGGCCGAGCTTGCGAATGATATCGGCAACGAACTGGTGCTCGTGGCCTTTGGAGTCGAGGGTGCCGAGGACTGCGATCGTTTTCATGCTTACTTGATGCGTTTAACTGGGATCGACTTAAACTGCTGGGTGAGTTCGGTAAGCGGTACCTCGACAGCCATGCGCTCTAACGATGATGCGCCGACGAAGCCAACGGCATCGGTATGCTCGTTGATATATGCGGCGTCTTCAGGTTTGAGGATCGGTCCGCCGTGGCTGAGAACCATGACGTCTTTGCGCACTGAGTGGGCGGCTTCGCAAATTGACTGCGTGGCGGCTACGGCGTCGTCCATGCCAACGGTGGCGTCGGTCACTCCGATCGAGCCTCCGACGGTGCAACCGACGTGGGCAATAATTACATCCGCACCTGCCTTAGCCATGGCTGCGGCTTCCTGAGGAGTGACTACATAAGGCATGGTAAACATGTCCATCTTGTGAGCCAGAGCGATCATATCGACCTCCTTCTGCACACTCATGCCGGTTTCTTCCAGCGTCTGACCAAAGTGTCCATCAACGATGGTGTGCGTCGGGAAATTGTTAACACCACTGAATCCCATGTCTTTTACTTGTCCGAGAAAGTGCCACATGCGTCTTCGCGGATCAGTAGCGTGGACACCACAGATGACTGGGATTTCCTCAACGACGGGAAGCACCTCAAATTCTCCGATCTCCATGGCGATGGCATTGGCATCGCCGTAGGACATCAGCCCGGCCGTTGAGCCTGCACCGGCCATGCGGAAGCGGCCGGAGTTGTAGATGATGATCAGGTCGGCGCCACCTTTTTCGATAAACTTGGCAGAGATGCCAGTTCCAGCGCCAGCGGCGATGATGGATTCTCCTTTGGAAAGGGTATCGTGGAGACGATCGAGCATTTCTTGGCGTGTGTAAGGGTTTCCGACCCCGGTCCATGGATTAGGCATAATGATTTGAGTGAATGAATCTGTGGTGCTGATAATGCGTTGATTGTTACGCAGGACAACTCAAAAAGTTTCAATGAGCAAGCGATGATAATACACATTCGGATGCGTGATATGCACATTGTGGTGGGCGAGGTCGGCTGGGTTATTGTAATGTGGATATTACGCATGTGATGGTGGGGTGGGTCTATAGATTCTTGACCTAAAGTGTGGTTATGTAGTGTGAATGCAATGTGATCACAAAAGGAAATCCCTAGATAACACCCCGGGTTTCGCGCTGATTGCGACGATTTCGGTGATGGTGCTGCTGGTGCTCATTGCTCTGGCGATGTTTAGCCTGAGCACGATCGAATTGCGCTCGCAACGAAGTGGCTCGGCCATGGCTGAAGCCCAGGCCAATGCCCGGATGGCGCTGATGCTTGCGATTGGCGAATTGCAAAAGGAAGTAGGGCCGGACCAGCGTGTTACGGGTCGGGCCGCGATACTCGATAGTTTAACGGAATCTGACGAGGCCGACGGAGTGACTCACCCGCACTGGATGGGCACCTGGAATGCCTGGGACGATTGGTTGAATAGCTCCGCGATTACCTCGACCTATCAGAAAGGACGCCAGACTCGTTTCCGACGCTGGCTTGTTTCCCACCCTGATGCCTCGGCTCTGCAAGATATGTCCCTT
>JABHEX010000328.1 GCA_018676385.1 Akkermansiaceae bacterium | reverse complement strand
TCCCGCCACAGTAGTGAGCATACCTAACAGCCGATCGATTCCAAAAAACGCACAGATCTACTACGCTATCGTTCATAAAGACAGGGTGCATTTTATTGATCCCTTTACCCCAACAGATAAATACATCGAGGCGGCTAAGAAAAATAGAAAAGACTGGGTGCTTAAGAAGGTTAAGCAAAAAGGCCGAGATAGGTATATTCATGATCAACGTAAAATTGTTGCATATTTTAAAGAGAACCCACTGACCAATCAGCGTGGGCAGAAGATTCTTATTCCAGGAAGCCCTTACGGAACTGCATTGTATGTAGATATAAAACCTGATTTGGCTGGTGGGGGAACGACAATTGATCAGTTGTCACAGAACAGAAGTCAGTTCGAAAACATAATGCGCAAGCTTTCTTCGAACCGCAGAGCAGTTGTAATGTACAGAGTTCACCCGAATGGTTTTGATACTTACCTTGCAGCGAGAAAAGTAGCGGAACGCCAGAGGATAGCTGCTGGCTGGGAAATTAACGGAGGGGGGCAATATCGTTTCTATATACGTGATATTGAGGTTAATGCACTTAAGACTCGTCCGCCAGCTAATCCAAACGCAAAGCCAAAGCCGCCAAGTCCGCCGAGAATTGGACCGAAGCTTGACTAAGCTCTGATGCATACAAGCTAATGCATGCGCGTCAGCGTCACTGATACCTAAGGTTTTAGGCGATTGTGCCTATCCCTTGGTCGGTAATGTGCTGAAGGGGAATGATCTTCCCGTGAGAAGGGCTCTGTGTAGTTTCTCAATGATATAGGTGTCTGCTGTATTTTTTAAAATTACTTCGACAGGTTGATTGCCGAGATCCACCAGTTAAAAAATGAGACCAAACTTAAGATTTCATGAAAATATTATTAACGACAATTCTGACTAGTATCGCCTGTCAGTCACTACTCGCCCAACCCAATATCATTTTGATCGTCTGTGATGATGCTGGCTATGCGGATTTTGGCTTCATGAACCCGATCACCGGGACGACGACAAAAATGCTCACTCCCGAGTTAGATGTCCTTTGCGCTCAAGGCACTCTTTTTACGAAGACCTATACCGGAACGGTCTGTTCTCCGTCGCGCGGATCCATCCTCAGCGGCTCTTATGGTCAACGAGTCGGCTACGAACATAACATCAGTAATCACATGGGTGCAAACGAAGGCCCAGATGGATTCGCTAATGAAGATGTCATTGCGTTTGAGCGAATGAAGAACATTCCAGGAGCCAATTATAAAACGCTCGCGATTGGAAAATGGCACGTCGGTGCCCAGGATGACACGCTTAGCGGCGGAGTGGTAACCGTGCCTGGCAACCGTCCGCCCCGCCAGGGAGTGGATCAATTCTTTGGTCTGCTCGGCGGCTCTCGGCCCTACGCTACCCCGATGGCTGTGAATCAGTCGTCCAGAGATGAAAAACTGCTCAGAGAGATGTCCCCCGGTGTTACGCCCTCGGATCCCGCCATCAATAAGAACGAAGAGGACAGCGGAAACTGGGATGGTGACATTACTGATGCCTTCGGTAAACGAGCTAGGGAATACGTCACCGCCCATGCCAATAAAAGCTACCCGTTCTTTCTCTACGTTGCTTTTACTGCTCCCCACGGGCCGCTTGAGGAGTCAGCAGATTACGCTGCCCTCAGTAATTCCAGTCACCCAAACTATGCCAACTTTACAAGCATGAGCGACGACCGAAAAAAATATTACTCCATGCTCTACACCATGGATAGGAATGTCGGCTTACTCATGGATCGTATCGAAGATCCTAACAATGACGGCAATACCTCCGATTCCATTATCGACAACACTATCGTCATCTTCATTAACGACAACGGTGGTGCCACCAGAAGCAATACCGGCCTCAACTTACCTCTTCGGGGAGAGAAGGGGTCCGTCTACGATGGTGGTTGCCGAGTGCCGATGTTCATGGTCGGACCTAACATCCCCGCTAACGCCAGCTTCGACAAACCTGTTCACTCCATGGATATCGTTCCGACCATGATTGGTGCCGGAGGCAATACGGTTCCCGCCGAGCTGATGGGAGCCAATCTTATTCCTTATGTCACTGGTGCCGACAGCTCCGATCCCCACGAATACGTTCTTGTCAGGGGCGTCAATAAATACGGCCTGCGCAAGGGAAACTACAAACTAATTCTAGAGGCAGACGGTGACCAGTTTCTATATGACACCTCCGAGGATATTGGCGAGTCAACCAACATCATCAGTTCGAACCCCACCATCCTAGCTGATATGCTGAAAGATGCCGCCAATTTTGATGTGCAAGTGGATAAACCGAATTTCCCAGGGAAGGGGAGTCCTCTCGATACTTACAACTACAACTATAGTTTTACCTTTAACCCGGCCGACAATACAACGACCGGCGGTGTGGATTTGATCCTCATCGATTACGACGATGGTAACGCGGGCAATGGCGTGCACGACAGCGCTGTGAACAACGGTGGCTTTGAGGAAAACCCTGGGGCGGCAGGAGTTTTAGACTATAAATTTGATGATATACCCGACTGGGAAAACCTTCTCGGCACCAATACGAAGGCGATCAAGCTGGACTCTCCAGCGAATGTTAACGGTTGGAACGCGAGCACCGTAGATACCCCCAATAAACGTCATTTCGCCATCGACACCGACCACATCCTGACCAGTGGCGAGAGCTTTGAGTGCAGCTACGCTTGGCTTTATTTGAGCTCCAGCAGCTGGGCGTCAAACGACGAGATTCTATTCCAGCTCTTCACCACAGATACCAACATCATCGGCGGCACGAGGACCATCATCAAAGAGTATATCGCGTCGTCGCCCACCAGTGATAACTGGCGGGTAGAGAATTTCACCTTCAGCTACTCAGGAGCAACTGGCAAGAGACTCTTCTTGCGCTTCCAGGCTGTCGACAAAGATGGCAATACCGGTGGATTCGCTCGGGTCGATAATGTTTACCTGGGCCGACTGGATTCCGGCTCGAGCCAGACCACACCTCAATTATGGGGGAGTAGCAACAAGTGGGACAAATCAGGATCTGCGGCAAGTGATACGCTTTTGCAAACAGACTCCTGTGCACTTGGGACGCTGGTTTTTCCTGCCAAGAGCGATTTTGACTACATCGCAGAAAATAACCTCAGTCGGCCGACCGGACCTGAATTTATTCAGAACACCCTCCGCACCGAGGGAGCGGGGGCGGGTGGGAAGAAAGCGACCATTTCAGGAAACGGCGTCCTTCTCGCTAAACACTTTCTAACAGGTGAAGGTCCGACGCTTGATCTCAGTGGAAACGGAGCCAACTACACCTTCGATTTTGCCCTTGATCTTTACCTCTACCACGATGCACGCGTGGAGGGTGAGGGTACCGCCAAGCACATCGTCAGCGGCGAGATCAAGGACTACGAACACCCCGCCGCCTTGACCAAGAATGGCGCATCCAAACTTACCTTTGCTCATGACGCCACCTACACCGGGGTTACCACCATTACTGCCGGCACCGTGGAAACCAATGCCGGCATCACGCTGGCCGGCTCGCCCCAAGTGATCGTCCAGGCTCAGGGGACTCTCGGGGGAAATGGCACGGTATCCGGTGACGTCAGCGGTGCCGGGACAATCTCTCCAGGTCAATCGATCGGTAAGCTCACCCTTGGCAGCGACGCTCAGGCTGGAACATTACTTATCGAAATTGATTCCGCTTCAGCTGATCGGTTAGACGTCACTGGCGCTCTCAATGCCGCCGCCATGGATCTCACTATTTCGACCTTGGACACACCGACCCAAGACGCCTACATCATCGCCTCATACGGGTCCTTATCTGGGGCCTTTGCCTCCGTCAGCGGGTTACCCGCCGGATATGTCATTCATTATGCCTACGACGATACCGGGAACCGCAATCGCATTGCCATTGTAAAGGAAAGTTCGCTCGATGCTTATGAGGGCTGGGTCGTTGTTCAAGGTCTCATTGGGGTAACTGCAGGATTTGAAGGTGATCCTAACGCCGACCAAATTCCTAACGGCATCGATTTTCTGTTCGCGTCCGATCCCTCATCTAACGTCAGGCCCACGTATCCTAAAGTGGCTGGCAACAGCATCTTCTTTCCAACCACGCAGGCAGCCAGAGATTATCTAGGAACTAATCTGGTTCTTCAGACATCCACCGACCTAGCCAATTGGGACCCAGTCAACACAAGCACAACGATTACGTCAGATCACTATGCCCCCGGAGTCGATCGTCTTTCATATGACGTCTCCTCATTACCTGTTTTGACTCAGCGTTTTTACCGTCTATGGCTAACCAAGCCGTAAATTAGATAGGTAAATCGATCATGCTACATGTGTTCGTGGTATCTCTCCTTGCCTAATTATAGTCCGCTTGCCATTATCGGCTAGCTCATTTCTGTGCAACAAGAAGAACACACACATCTCATGGATTTCCATAATTACTCCCGTCGCCAAGTGCTGCGACTGACGATCCCAGCACTTGGTGGGGCTTTTTTGTCGGACAAGCTTCTCGCGCAACCTGCCGCCATGGAGAGCCCTTTATTCTCATTTGGCCTTCTTGGTGATCCGCAATATGCTGATGTTAATCCGGCGGGTAGCAGGCACTTCCGCGCTTCCCTGGGCAAGCTGAAAGCCTGCATCGCACGCCTCAATCAAGAGGACCTCGAATTTGTCGTGACCGTGGGTGACATCATCGATCGCGACTTCGCAAGCATCGCCCCGATCATGAAAATCTATGAAGGTCTGAAGGCGGAACATCGCAGCCTCTTGGGCAATCACGATTTTTCCGTAGATGATCAATTCAAGGCCAAGGTCCCCGCAGCGCTGGGAATGAAAGCCCGATATCTGTCCGATACCCGTAAGGGTTGGAGATTCATCCGACTCGATGCCACCGAGTTGGCTAGCTATGCTCACTCCAAGGAAAGCGCTCGGTTTGAAGAAACACAGAAGAACCTGCAGACGCTAAAAGCATCCGGTGGGAACACAACAAAACACTACAGTCACGGCATCGGCGAACAACAAATGGCCTG
>JABHEX010000327.1 GCA_018676385.1 Akkermansiaceae bacterium | reverse complement strand
TTGGTGCGTTTCAGATCCCATGCTTCAACCGACCAGTTGGCTATGTTTGTTGTGGAGCCAATGTCCAGCGGGTCGCTAAATTTCACGGTGATTGTGTTTGTGGATGCTGATAGCCCGACGGGCAGATTGGCTGCATTTCCTGTGGCGCGGATTCGGTAAAACCCGCCAGGTTTTTTGCGGTTACCGGCCCATGCATACATGCCGCAGCCATAGAACTGTCCGTCGCCGGAGTGGAAACGACCACGCATGATGCCTGTGGGCAGGGAATCGAATGGAAGTTGGCACATACCGCCCTGCACTTGCCCATCAATTTTTTCATGTGGCACGACGTAAACTTTGCCCGCTCCATACGAAAGGTTCAGCAATGAACCGCGCAGAGATTTCCAAGCAGAATTTTCTGGCACCCAAACAAGCTCAGCAGGTGATCGATCGAACGCATTAGTGATCCAGCAGAGTGGGGGATTCATTGCGGAGTCCGAGCTGTCGGTGACGTTGTGATAGCCATACATATTTCCGTAAAAATCATCTACGCCGGTGCCTTTCACCCAGTTGATACGGTTTTTCGGATTCCAGTGACCTTCTTGGTCGGTGACAATGAATGATCCATCAGGATTCAGGCAGACGCCGTTGGCGGCGCGAAATCCGGTCGCGAGGATGTCTGTTTTTGTTCCATCTTTACTGACGCGAAGTAGGGTGCCGTGGTGAGGAACGACGGCTACTTTTGCATGGCGTGCCGACTTGGCGTAGTAAAAGTTTCCTTCGCTATCGGTTTGCAGTCCCATGGCAAACTCGTGGAAATGTTCTGTAACTTGATGGTCGTTATTAAAGCTTTCGATGATATCTGTCTCGCGGTCGCCATTTAGGTCAACCAGTTTAGCGATCATATCGCGGCACCCAACATAGATTTCACCCTCTACAATTTTGATACCGAGCGGCTGAAATAGTCCTGAACATATACGTTGCCATGTGAGCTTTCCTTCACGTTGATTGATGCCATCGACAATCCATACATCACCGTTCCATGTGCAGACTGCGGCGCTCTTGCCGTTTTTGAAGAAATCTACACCCGTGCTGCGCATCCATGACTGCCATGGGTTTTTGTCCATAGCGGGAAGGGTTAGCGTATCAATCGCATAGGGTGCGCTGTCATCGCCAGGAACGATCTCGCTGGTAGTGCGTCCTTTGAACCGATTCGATATGGCTGCTCCGGGTGCGGCACTGATGTCTTTGCTTGGGATGACAGATGCCTTGCCGTGCGCATACAGAACAGCGAACGTAAACATCTTTTGACTAGCAGGCAGCGTGTGAATGTTGTCTTTGTCTAGGCGTAACTTCAGTGGCTTACTTGTAGGTCCACAGAAAAAGGTGCGGGTAAATGTGTTAGGCTCTTTGCCGATACCTGGCAGTTCGCGGATGTTGCAGTCTCCAACCGTGTATCTGATCACAGGGTAGCCATCGTGATGCTCCAGTGCCTTAAAGTGCACCCACTGACGAGGAAGAGGTCCGTAGGGTCTGCCGTCGCGGCCGATCACGCGAACGTCATCAAATTTTCCTGTTTCAGGGTTCGCCCACATCGGGAGATTGGGTGAAGTGTAGTGCTTGTCTCCGACGATACTAGTGTGTGTGCCATGTGAACCGTCAAAGGCTATGCCGCGCCAATCTACAAATTGATCGCCGCTCCAGCAGGCTGCTAAGCGCATGGTGTCGTGATCATAAAGCATCCATGATTTCCCTTTAGTAATACCACCTGGGCCATCATCCATGCGGATAGCGATGCCTTTTTGAGCTATGTTTGCTTTATCCACCTGCAATGTCCAAAATAGAGTGTTGCCGAAATCCTGAAGTAAGTACTGGGGTGCTCGTTTAATCCGTGGTTTTTCTTTTTTAGTGCTCATGCCCAGTGGCAGCTTAGCCAGGTAGCTGTCATTAATCTTGGTGAGCTCAGACTCGTTATGATCCTTGAGAAAGGTTTCTCGAATATAATGAATTACATCATATTTTTCTTTGGTGGTGTACTGTGGCTGTGGTGCCATTTGGCCGTATCCTTTCACCAATGTCTGGTATATCCGGTATGGATCAGCGCCATTTTTAAATTTACCTTGATGGAAACGCATAGCAGTTGGTAGTGAGCCTGCTTTTGTTAGATCTCCGTGGCAGATCACACACATTTCCTTATAAATTTTCTCTCCTCGTTTCAGGCTATCATCATTCCAGTTACCAATGATTGCCGCATGGTTGTTCAAGGAGAGCGGCTGGACTGATGCACTGTGTAATTCGAAATCTTTACCTGCCGTGAGGTTGATGAATGTCGGGCGTCCAGGAATTCCAACGGATTTATGATGAGAAGGTTTCCAGTGGAAATCAGGAGTATTAACCTTGTCCTCATTGCCGAGTGATAAGTTTTTAATTTCAACGTCATTGAGTGCACGTTTCCAGAATCTCAAGTTAGATATGTCACCTTCAAAATTCTTACTGAAGTCTTTAATGGCAGAACCAATTTTAAATATTGATTGTTTGGCGTCTGGTCTTGTGAAATCAGTCTGCTTGGCTTCAAGTTGGCCATCCAAATAGATTGCGGTGTTACCATTTTTTACTCTAAGCACGGCAACATGTTGTTTTCCGTTGCAGACATTTGTTTTACCCTCAATCCGTCCCAGCTGCCCGATACCGTAGGCAAGTCTACCTTTGTTAATGAAGAGTGCTTTAGAATGGCTGACCCACTTATCTTGTGGCGGGGTCTTCGCCATAAG
>JABHEX010000326.1 GCA_018676385.1 Akkermansiaceae bacterium | reverse complement strand
CGCCAAAGGAAGGCGTCTATTGAAACCTATTCCTGTGAGGCTCAAGTGGAGGGTGCTAACCCTCTCAACAACAGGAATTCATAAACCGCAACTGCGGTCACAAATAGTGCGATGGCCCCAACTACGAGCTTGCCGTTCATCCACAAAATCCCCACAACCACCATCATGGGGGTATTCACAACGTTGTCGTGCACGGTTCTATCTGGATCTTGTTTGCTTGGTTCGTCGTTGCCATTGCTTGTGCGACACGTTTCTGGCGGATCACAGCATCTTTTCGTCGCAATAATGGATTAGCTGAGCCTTCGAGCAAAGCGATGAGAGAGTCACTTGAGCGGGCCTGGGAGCGCAGCCTCCGTTGAAAACGACGATAAATTAATGCCATGGATTCTTTTTCCAGCACGGACAAACTTGAACGTGAGTTAAAGCAGGCACAACAGTTCGGACGCTGGCTAAGCGATGAAGAGCGTTTGGCTTTGGAAGAAGAGCAGGCCCAAGCGTCGAGGGTGATCGAACAGCAACAACATCGACGTAAGCGTCTTGTCATTTTGACCGGGGTCTGTATTTTGCTTCCTCCTTTATGGGGATTTGCGGCAGCTCTTAGCTTTTACTTGTTGTTTCCAGACTCAGCAAAACGGTTGGCAGTCATTGCTGGAAGCGCTCTAATATTTGTCTCGATTTTGTCAGTTATACTGATGGGATTATTAATTACGATTGCTGCTAATATTTTATTCTAAATCAACAATTCTGGGTAATATCCAAAATTAATATTTTGATTGAGTTTAATTATGTAGCTTTGGATTGTAGGAATTGCTCAAAGTTTTAGAATTAATAGGGCTAATGCGCAGCTGAGCACCAATGAAATGATTCCGATTGCAGCTTTCCAGAAGCGAGGATCATTGGTTTGAAACATGGGGCTTGAATGGGCTGATGAGTCAGGATGACAGTTGAATCGTGCCTGCTTCGACGCGTTTCAAGAGATTGCTCCTCAGCTTCTGGTCTTGCTCGTCCAATCCACGATTCAGTAGCACTTCGCGATAGTGCTCAACACTGATTTGGTTGTGCAAAGTGGCATCCAAATAAAGTTCGACCATGGTGCATTGGTATGAAGTTGTGTAAACCTATGCGTCCGAGTCGCTGACCGCGCGCAGTCTTTCGTTCGGTTCTCCTCCACTCCGTGTCAGGTTGCAGCCTCGGACTCCACGATTTAGGTGCCTCTGCTTATGTTTCGCCCCATATGAACCAGCGATTGCGTCGATACAGCCAATTGGGCCTGCGAGCATTTCGAATCGCGTCGAGCACTTTGGCGTTGGTTGCTTTGCTGCGCTCCGATTGGGTGACGGAAGCAGGAGCTGGACAGATTTAACTGATGATGACTCCTAGGGCGTGAAGGCAGGAGCTGAAAGCTGAACTCAATCAATCGCCGAGGAATAGCTTGAAATGTTTGTTGGCTAAAAATATATAACTGAATCAATAGTGTTTCTAAAAGCCCTGGCCGAGGCCTGATCCAACCGAACTCTCTTGCGCTGGATTGTGAAGACGCATCCTGGCATGGTGAGCCTTTAATATCAGAATGTCCAGAAGCGTTAAACATTCCAGCCTTCCACGACCAGTGTTTTTGTCAGATGGCGCAACCAGATCGACCCACGAAAATATGTGCTGTTTGTGGGCGTCCATTCCAATGGCGTCGTAAATGGAAAGATGTCTGGGACGAGGTTCGATACTGCTCTGAAAGATGTAGGCGCCGGCGTGGAGCTAGTGGAACAAAACTCTCCTCATGAATCGCTGCTTTTCGCGTACGCGTATGACTTTTTGACAGTATGAAAAATCTTAAATTGGGAATATTAAAAGTCAGTTTTTTCCGTCAATTGGTCACATTGATCATTGTTTTGCCCCTGTCTGTTGCGTGTTCTAAGCAAGGTGATTTGTCTCGTCGCATTAGTAACGCTTCTGATGATCGTCCAGTCGTTTTAACAACATTCACGATTCTCGCTGATATGGCTCGTCAGGTGGCTGGTGATCGTTTGCAAGTGAAATCGATTACCAAGCCTGGTGCAGAGATTCATGGATATGAGCCATCTCCTCGGGATTTAGAGCAAGCCTCCAATGCAGATCTAATTGTTGAGAATGGTTTGGGTTTGGAGCTTTGGGCTCGCCGCTTTGTTCAATCCGCTGCTGATGTGCCCACTGTCACTCTCACCGAAGGGATGCAGCCGTTGCTCATTGAGGGTGATGCTTACGCGGGTAAACCCAATCCGCATGCCTGGATGTCACCTCTGAGAGCCCAGGGATATGTGGATCGACTCGTGGATGCCTTTTCCCAACTCGATCCTGAGGGGGCCCAGTTGTATCGCGACAATGGCAACAGCTACAAGCTCCAGTTGGAAAACTTGGATGCTGAATTACGCAACCTCCTCGCTGTCATTCCCCAAAAGCAGCGTGTTCTTGTCAGCTGTGAAGGGGCCTTTTCCTATTTAGCCCAAGACTATGGATTTGATGAGGCCTATTTGTGGCCGGTCAATGCTGAAAGCCAGATCAGCCCAAGACGCATGGCTCGTTTGATTGAGCGTGTGAAGAACGATCAGATTCCTGCTGTGTTTTGTGAAACCACAGTGAGTGATAAAGCCCAACGTGAGGTGGCACGTGCTTCGGGAGCACGTTTTGGTGGCAGCTTTTATGTGGACTCTTTATCAAAACGCAACGGTCCTGCACCAACTCTGCTCGACCTTCAACGCCACAATGTGAAACTTATTAGGCAGGGATTGGCTGCTTCCGCCGAAAAGTCCTCATGACCCAGAGTGAATTGATGCGGATCGAGGCAGATCAGATCTGTGTTGACTACAACGGCACAGTTGCCCTCTATGACGCTTCTCTTCATCTGCCTTCGGGATGTATTTGTGGATTGGTGGGGATGAATGGGTCCGGTAAATCGACTCTTTTCAAGGCCCTGACTGGTTTTATTCGCCCCTCGCGTGGTCATATCAGAATCAACGGTT
>JABHEX010000032.1 GCA_018676385.1 Akkermansiaceae bacterium | reverse complement strand
GCCAGTGTGCTGGAGCTAGATAAGCGCGCGCTGTGCTGTTGCCGCCAAGATGTTGGCTCAGTACGACATCGTTTATCAGGTGAGCGCGGGGTTGCAGGGATAATTCTCTAAGGGGTTATCGCCTGTCGCTGATACAGATGAGCCTGCAGCCACCAAGTCTCCTTTGATATTTCTGCGTGTCATTAGACTAAGTTTTAAAGGCGTTGCTTTTGTTATTAACTTTTAGCGAGGTATAAGCGGATCAAGAGGAAAAACCCCTGTGCTGCAGCCCTAAAGAATTAGCAGTGTTCTTATATGCGTGGTCGTGATGATTACGATCCGCTCGACTGTGGAGGCGGCCGGAGAGGGCTTTGCCGTCCTGGCCCATGGCTCCAGGACTGATGTGGCAAACCAAACCCCACATTGACTGCTGACGGTATGTTTCAAAGCCTTCTTAATTCTATCTTCAGACGGCTTTCCAGCCCTTCACTGAAAATCTTTGAGACCGTCTTTAGTGGCGCCGCCTAATGATGAAGGACTTTAGGCCAGTTTCTGCACACGAGAGGCACTTACACCATTAGCAGTTGTAGTCCTGTTGCGGCCAGGGAGTTAAGGCCTCCTGTGTGAGGTCATCCCATTTAAAATATGGCGCAAGCTCCCATCCACCCCTCATTTATGTAGCAATTAGCAATATCCGTATTCAGCTCTGTTGGCGAATAGTCGTCAAACTCATATGCCTCCCAAAGGCCTTTAAGAATAACCACCTCACCTGGCCCGTCGGGAGAAGGTCCGGTGCTTCCAGCTTCCCAGAACATCAGGTCTAGCTTGTCGTCTGAATCTAAGTGCAGTGGATAGGCCCCATAATTATAGTTATCTAGCCGATCGTGAAACCAAATCTCTGGGGTCGCTCCGCTAATTCTTTTTTGGACAAGTTTCCCGCTTCCATCATTTATATAAATAGACCCGCGGTTCTTGTGACCCGATTTGCCAAGCATGTCCTTATGGCCATCGCCATTTAGATCTTGCAAGAACATTCCTGGCGAATTCCATAAGTACCCTGCTTCTATAAGTGGCTCTTCAGTCTCTTCCAGCTTGCCATCACGTATGTAGAATGTTTGAACTGGGGTCAACGGCAGCGCCAGATAGCCGTCCTCATTATCAATGTTGCCGTTGGTCAGCGTGTAAATTTGCTCTTCATCAATGGGTGTCTTTAAGAAATCACCAAAAGTAGACCCACCATCTTGCTCTTGTTGCACGAATAAAATTAACTCCCCGTCAGGGTTAAGCCGCGTTGCTTTTATATGGTAGTAATTCGGAAGGATAGTAGGGATTTCATTGATATAGACCCCTTCTTGCAGCTCGTAATTTCCATCGTCTTCACCACTTCCCACTTTGGCAGCAAAAAGATCGGAATCCTTCGGAGTATAATAGTCACTCAGTGTAAAGCCCGCGCCTGGTTCAAACTGCCAAAGCGTGAACCCCAGGTGGAGCTCCGGTTGACGCGCTATATCTTTGAATGCTCTTTCGCGCCCCACTAAGCTTGAGTGAACGTTGGGTACAACTAGATATGTTTGATTTATCTGCTCATCTTCGAATGCATGGACGTAAACGTCTCCACGTTCAACCGCGAGGTCAAAGTTTTCGTAATCTCGCCACTCATCTGTCACATCTATAAAACTACTACCAGTCCAGCGTGAAATTTTTGCTGATCCATAGGCGAACATCACCATATCGAAAGTGCCTATCGAGTTGGGAAATACCTCCACGGCTTGCGTATTTATGGGGGGAGTATCTGCGAACGCAATTTGATAAGAGCCGTCATTGCGGCTGATTAACATTGATTGATAAGAATCGCGAGTGCAGTCCGCGGTTGCTGTTGGACCACACAACTCCTTGATGTAAGCCTCATTCTCGGCTTGCGTCCCCTCAGGGTAGCTTGTGCGGCCATCGTCCCGATTCAGCGCGTACCAAAATTCAGGATAACCATCACCGTTTAGGTCTCTCGGTTGATTCATGACATGAACGTAGGGATTTCCCCCTCCTCCAGTTGAGGAGGTTGCATTGATGGCTTCGCTGCCAAATAGCTGCTCGGTGCAGTCGAAGTGAGTGCCCTCGGCATTACTGCAAAACATCTTCCATGCAGCGATCACCTCGATGTTATGTATCTCTTGCGGATTCTCAGGCCATTGCTCTTGGTAACATCCTGTATGCAATAACACGTCTGAAATACCATCGTTATTCACGTCAAAATTGGAGGTTGGGCCGATCCACCGAATGGCTGCCTCGCTGCAGTAGTCGATTGCGCCTTCCAGCGCGCCACCATCCCACCTTTTTTCCGCCGGGTATTGCCAAGCTGTCTTCGTTTCTTCCGAGATCGATTCTATAACTGGCTGAAATTTTACGGAGGCCCCGTGAGTCGTCGGCGCTGTAAAAAGATTTTTCGAAGTAAGTTTTGGTTCGCAGCGATTCGGTGAGCTGGCGCAGCTCTCATGTGTGTCACTTGTCCAACCAACTACCCGATAGCCATCTGCCGCTTGCACTTCAAAGACATCTTGGTACGGAAGTTTTTCAAGAGGAAACTCACAGACCGCTCCAGATTCGCAGGCACCAAAAAGACTGTTACCTGTCACAGTAGCGCCCGGGGGAGCAAACACTGTGATACTTTCTTGAAATGCAAACCCGCCTAAGCCAGCAACGCTTAGAGCGGTCAAAAGCTGAATAAATGCAGAAGAACTCATAAGTCGATCACTCTCTGAAGCGGCCGTTACTGCTTAAAAAGTATCGACTCATGTCTGGGATATCTGTGTTTGATTCCGCATCATAACGAAAGCAACTAGTAATTGGCACAGATCAATCTCGTACAGTAGTTTTTCCTGGCCTGATAAAAAACTCATTCATCCTTATTCGCTTCATCAAAAACACCCTCCAGCGGCGGCTTCTCTGATGCAGGCACCTCACCAAATCGTGCTGACTCGAAAGCTCCGCTTAAGTAGCCCTCGAGAGCGCCACGGTAAGCATTGCCAATGCGAATGTCATTGCAGTTCGTAACACCCATTTCTT
>JABHEX010000325.1 GCA_018676385.1 Akkermansiaceae bacterium | reverse complement strand
CGCTCTTGACTGCATCGCGGCCTGTGGCGATGTTAATCGTAATGTCATCTGTAATGCAAATCCGCATCAAAGTGAGCTACATGCTGAAGTAGTAAATTTCTCACACAAAATTAGTGACCACCTGATGCCTCGTTCTCGAGCATACCATGAGATTTTTCTTGATGAGGAGAAGGTTGTTTCTAGTGAAGAAATGATTGAGCCGCTATACGGCAAGACATATCTGCCGCGCAAGTTCAAGATAACTGTCGCTATACCTCCATCCAATGATGTTGATCTCTATGCACATTGCCTTTCTTTTATTGCCATTGTCGAAAACAAAAAAATTGTTGGTTACAACGTCGCGGTAGGTGGAGGGATGGGCATGACTCACGGACAGAATGAAACCTTTCCTCGTCTAGCAGATGTTATCGGTTTCATTACACCTGATAAGGCGATCGATGTTGCTGAGAAAGTGATGCTTGTTCAACGTGATTACGGTGAGCGTGGTGACCGCAAGTTTGCCCGTTTGAAATACACCGTTGAACGCATGACGGCTGACGGTTTTTTGTCTAAGCTTGAGGAGTATCTTGGATACAAACTAGAGCCTGTGCGTAAATTTAAGTTTGAAAGTAATGGTGATCGCTTTGGCTGGACAACCGATGATAGTGGAATGCATCATCTGAATTTGTTTATTCCAGGTGGTAGGGTAATCGACAGCTCCGCTTATCCTATGAAGACAGGGCTCCGCGAAATAGCTAAAATTCACGATGGTGAGTTCCGAATGACGGCCAATCAAAATCTTGTTATTTCTAATATTTCTGATTCGAAAAAACCTGAAATTGAATATTTGTTAGGTGAATATGGTATTTTAAAAAGTCACGAACGTAGTGCGATGAGGCTCAATTCTATTGCATGTGTTGCATTGCCAACATGTGGCCTAGCCCTTGCTGAGGCCGAGCGCTACCTGCCAGACTTAATCACTGAGCTTGAGGAAGTATTAGAAGAAGCTGGGCTGCGGCACGACGCCATTACAATTAGGATGACTGGGTGCCCAAACGGCTGTGGAAGACCATACTTAGGTGAGATTGGGTTTGTCGGTAAAGGACCCGGAAAATATAACGTCTACCTTGGAGCGGGTTTTCATGGCGAGAGGCTCAACAAGTTATACAAGGAAGCAGTTCCTGGATCGGATATTAAGGAGCTGCTCGCTCCTATTATCAAAGATTATGCCAAAGCTCGTAATGACGGAGAGCATTTTGGAGATTTCGTTATTCGTGCCGGTTATATCAAGGAAACAACTGCTGGGAATAATTTCCATGCCAATATTAGCTAGCTATGAAAGCGCAAGCAGACGATCATGTTCAGAATGTAGGTGTTGAGATGATCAACACTGCCTTCACAGGTATGAATGCGGCTGAGCGTGTGGCTTGGTTACACGACCAATTCGGATCTCGACTCGTGCTGAGTTCGAGTTTTGGGCTACAAGCGGCGGTGATGCTGCATTTAGTAAGCAAGAATGCACCTGAAATCCCAGTTGTCTGGCTTGATACCGGTTATCTATTCCCTGAAACCTATCAATATGCCGAACAGCTTATAGAATGGCTGAACATTGATGTTAAAATATATCAGCCAAAATATTCTGCAGCGCGGCAAGAAGCTGTTTTTGGTAAGCTATGGGAGCAGGGTAGTGAAGGCGTAAATCGCTATAGTCTTATGAATAAGGTAGAGCCCATGAATCGTGCACTCACAGAGCTGGGAGCAGATATTTGGATCAGTGGATTGCGTAAAAGCCATTCGAACACTCGTGCCGACCGTGCATTTGCCGAACAACAGAAGCGAACGCTTAAAGTTTATCCAATTCTTGATTGGGCAGATGCACAGATTGCTTCTTATTTTCATGAAAACAATTTACTCAAGCATCCTCTCGAAGCCCAAGGCTACAAGACAATGGGGGATTGGCATTCCACCAGGCCTGTCGGTGAGAATATATCGGCTGAGCAGTCACGCTTCGGCGGTGAAAAGTATGAATGTGGGCTTCACCTCAGCTCGGATACGAATGATTACCAAATTTAATTAGTTATTTTTTGTCTACGTGAGTGATCAATCTGATACCACCTTGATGGTTCTGGGGCATGGATCCTCGAAGCACACTGAGTCTTCGGCATCGGTACGATCTCATGCGAAGCTCCTGAGCCAAACAAACAAGTATGCAGACGTTCAGGTAGCATTTTTAAAGGAGGATCCGTTGATTGAATCATGTTTAGATAACATTAAAACGGCTCGTGTAACCATCGTTCCTGATTTTCTAGCAGAAGGATATTTTACCCGACAAGTGATCCCGAGAATACTTAATCTTTCTGAGAGGAAAAACAGTATCCAATGTAGCCCACCTGTGGGAACGCACCCAATGATGTCAGAGCTGCTTAATGATGCAGCCGAGCAGGTTATGGGCGATTGGAAGCCGCAAGACACGAGCCTTTTCGTAGTCGGACATGGATCTGTTAAAAACTCGTGCTCCAAGCAAACCATGTTACATCACCTTGCTTCATTACGTCAGGCCGCGTGTTGGGCTCAAGTAACCGATTTATGGCTTGAGGAATCCCCAAAGGTAAGCGAGTGGCACGATTTATGTAACGAGACTAAAGTCATTGTTGTGCCATACCTTCTCAATGATGGGCAGCATGGGGGATGGGACATACCTATTGACCTTGGTTTGGGGAAAGGATCACTCGTGCACGGGGTTACCCATATACTTGGCGGTAGAAATGTTCGAATTGCTCCGGCTCTTGGAACTTCACCGCGATTTGCTGAAGCAGTTGATGCTTTTGCTAAGATGTGGGGGGCGGCGAGTGAGCCCCAGTGAGGAGTTGCTCGTTGGATATCTGATATTTGTATTACTTAGCGATATGTTTTTTCACAGCCTCCTCTAAGGCTGCCCCGCGAAGGTTGGTCGCGACGATTTTGCCATCAGTTCCAATGAGGTAAGTAGCTGGTATGCCAGAAATACCATATTTTTTGGCAAACTTATTTGCCCAGCCAAGACCATCAAAATGTTGAGGCCAGGGCATTTTTTTGTCTTTGATGAAGCTTTGAAGTTTTGCTTTATCCTCTGCTTTATCCAGTGAAATCCCAATAACCTCAAAACCCTTACTGTGGTACTTGTTGTAAGCATTGATTACGTTAGGTAGCTCTGCAATACATGGACCGCACCACGTTGCCCAGAAATCGACGAGTATGACTTTGCCCTTCATAGCATCTAGGTCAATACTCTTGCCTTCAAGGCTGGTAAACTTCAGGTCCATGGTCTCGCCCTT
>JABHEX010000324.1 GCA_018676385.1 Akkermansiaceae bacterium | reverse complement strand
TTTACACACAATGATGGTATTAGTGTTGCTTGCATTGATTCCAAAACCACACTAAGGACTGACCGCGTCTTCCGCTTTGGCGATTCTGGTGGTACGACGCTTAACCCTCACAAAACAATTTATTTTTCCATGGAAGGCATAGCAGTGATGACCTCTGGTGGTGACGCCGCCGGCATGAACCCCGCAGTCAAATGCACAGTCGAGCACTCTCGCTCGCTTGGGTACGAGCCATATTTGATTTATGACGGGCTGCGCGGACTAATCGATAACAACATCGAAAAGGCAGGAAACAGGTCAACCTCAGGTATTATCAACCGCGGGGGCACCGTGCTGCGCTCGACTCGCTCAGAGCGCTTCTTTCAGTATGAGTCGCGCAAGAAGGCATACGAAAACCTCCAAAGCCATGGCATAAACAAACTAGTTGTGATTGGCGGTGATGGATCATTTCGTGCACTAAATCAGTTTTATTCTGACTTCAAAGTCCCATTCGCAGGCATTCCAGCTACAATCGATAACGACATCCCCGGCACCGATTATTGCTTGGGAGTCGATACCGCTCTGAATATGATCCGCAGCTCAGTAGACAGCATCCGCGATACAGCGAACTCATTCAGCAGGGCATTCGTTGTAGAAACGATGGGACGCGATTGCGGCTATCTGGCGATGGCATCAGCCGTGACTTGTGGTGCCGAAATATGTATCGTTCCTGAGCTGGATTACGATCTAGATAAAATTGGTGAACGACTCCGAATCCAACTAGAGGAAGGAAGAAACTTTCTTATCGCTATCGTTGCAGAGGGCACAGGTATGAGCGACTACATCACACGCTGGGTGGGTGATAATTTGAAAATGGACGCTCGCTTGACGATTCTCGGACACATCCAGCGTGGTGGATCGCCCACCGTGAGAGATCGCCTAATGGCATTTAAATTTGCGGTTGCCGCTGTGGAGTCGCTACATCGTGGTGAGACGTGCAACATCATGGTTTACCGTTCAGGTAACTTCGGCACGCTCCCCATTCATAAAGTCACGGACACGGCACACACTGTGGATCCCTCGCTGATAGAGCTTTGCAAGCCTTTGTGTAGATGATCAGCCCCAAAGGTTTAAGTTCACAAGACCGCAGAGTATCAATACTCGCGTTCTAATAGGTAGCGAGAAATTTGCTCAAGGCGGTTGGCCTTATTCCCAAATACTTCAAGAGACTTCAGTGCCTTGCGCGTGAGGCGGGCGGCTTCCTTACGGGATGCATCAAGCCCGAGAATAGCGGGATAAGTTGATTTATCAACGGCCTCGTCCTTACCAGCCGTTTTACCTAACATCTCAGTAGTCTGGGTAACATCTAGGATATCATCAATCACCTGGAATGCGAGACCGAGGTTATAGCCAAAAGTCGTGAGCGCTTCCAACTTCCGCGGAGTGGCGTTCGCGGTCATTGCGCCGAGGCGCACAGCAGCCGTGAGGAGCGCAGCAGTTTTTGCCTCATGAATACGAACAAGATCCTTTTTTGTCAGTTTTTTCCCCTCACCTTCTAGATCCAATACTTGACCCCCAATGAGTTTTTTACTGCCTCCAGTGATGGCAATTTCCTCGACGTAGTCTCTCACGCTAAACCGCTTGGTTGGCGGCGTCTGGGCAATCATCGTGAAGACCTCCGTCAACAAAGCATCCCCTGTCAAAACGGCCAGTCCTTCACCAAAGACCATATGCGAGGTGGGTCTGCCACGGCGAAGATCATCGTCGTCCATGCACGGCAGATCATCGTGAACTAACGAGTAGGTGTGCATCACCTCAGTTGCACATGCAGGGGCAAGTGCATTTTCAATTTTTCCGCCGCAAGCCTCGGCCGCTGCCAGACAAAGGATCGGTCGCAACCTCTTACCTCCAGCAAAGACGCTGTACCGCATCGCCTTATGAATCGTCGCAGGGCGTGTGTTCTCACGCGGAAGGAGCCGCCCAAGTGCGGCATCGACTTCTTTTTGCTTCGACTTTAGCCAAGGTTTTAGATCGTTCATAGCCATCCTAGATTAGTTCCGCAATCTGCACAGCATTCAACGCGGCTCCTTTGCGGACTTGGTCCCCCACCACCCACAAGGCTAGGGCATTGTTAAAAACCATATCCTTACGTATTCGACCCACCAAGCAGTCGTCCTTTTTTGTGGTATCTAGCGGCACAGGATAAAGAGAATTTTCAGGATCATCCTTGGCGTTGATTCCAGGATAATTAGAAAATACAGCACGCGCCTCGGTAACATCAACTGCTTTCTCAAACTCTGCAGTGACACTGACAGAGTGGGAGCGGTGCACTGGCACACGCACACAGGTACAGGTTACCTTCAGGTCAGGGAGATCAAGAATTTTCCGGCTCTCGTTGAGCATTTTTAACTCTTCCTTAGTATACCCATTCTCCGTAAAGGAATCAACGTGAGGGATCACGTTAGAGGCAATTTGGTGCGGGTAGACATTTTTCATATCATCAGTGACTTCGCCACCGGCGCCAAGCACTTTGATCTGGTCGTCCAACTCAATAATACCTTGGGCTCCACTGCCAGAGACTGCCTGATAACTGGATGCGATGACGCTGCGGAGACCGTAGAGTTTGTGCAGAGGGTAAAGCGCCATCAGTGTAATGATTGTGGTGCAATTTGGATTTGCAATAATACCCTTGGCAGGATCATGTGCCGCGGCTGGGTTAATTTCAGGCACCACCAATGGCACATCCGGATCCATACGAAAAGCCGAGGAGTTATCGATAACAATAGCCCCTGCCGCTGCCGCACTTGGAGCGTATTCCAATGAAAGATCACCGCCAGCACTGAATAGCGCAACATCCACACCAGCGAAGCTTTCATGTGTCAATTCCTTAACTTTAATTAAATTTCCACGGAATGAGATCTTCTTTCCCGCCGATCTCGAAGATGCTAATAAAGTTAATTCAGTAATGGGGAATTCACGTTCTTCCAAACAATCGAGCATTTCTTGCCCAACAGCGCCCGTAGCCCCCACCAATGCTATGTGTTTTCCTTCTGCTATGCTCATGATCAAGGCACGACAATGGCGAGATACACTGCACTGTCAATGCCGTGATTTTAAGAAACTGTCATATGAATGAATAGAAAATGACAGAAATTTGTGCTTTTTTTATTTTTCAGATCGCAAATAGTAGAGAGTTGTAGTAGATTAACTACATGGCTACTACGAAAAGAACTCGTTTCTCTCGCCGCGTCCCAGATCACGTAACCGATGAAATCGTTAACGTACTGGGAGATGATGATAGTTTTTTCGGATTTAACGATCTGTTTGAGGCTGTCTATGCTAAGTTGAAGGAACGTAACGCCGTCAGCGGTGGAGAAGAAATGCTCCGCCTTCGCGCTTATGAAAAACTTCAGAATCTCGTTACGCGAGGCATGATCGAAAAGGAAGGCAAGGAATACAAGGGACTAGCTAAGCTGTCCGAAGCACATAGTGATTTCCTCGCAGCACAAGAGTCAGTCTAGTATTTTATTCATCGCTCACAGAGCATAACATTGATTTCGTGCTGGTGAAGCCACTACGAACCATTTTATGAAACCCGCGGTATCCTATAGACACCGCGGGTTTCTTCTTTTTTTCAATTCACCATTCATTAATTTACACTAAAGATGCAAGACTATCTTCCTGTTCTCATGCAAGCCGGTGCAGCAATCGGTTTTGCGACTTCCATGCTAGTCATGAGTGTATTGCTCGGCAAAAAAGGGCGTAGTAATCCCACCAAACAGAGTCCTTACGAGTGCGGCATGCTCCCGATTGGTGAGGGTTCGCCGCGATTTAGCGTAAAGTTTTTCGTTGTGGCGATGCTGTTTGTTATCTTCGATATTGAGGTAGTCTTTCTCTACCCTTGGGCAGTGCAATTCAAGGATATGATTGCTGAAAGTATGTTACCCTTTTGGAGTGTATGCGGATTTGTTTCTGTGCTCGCAGTAGCATATGTCTATGCCCTGAAGAAAGGTGCTTTGAACTGGAAAGCATAATCGCCTAGTCGAGCCACTCCAATGATCCGCCCAAGATAGACACCAGCGAATTGGGTGTGAGCTAGGGAAATCCTGTGCATACTACATATCCCCACACCCACTGCCTATTTGCAGTGGGTTATTTTTGTCTATGCACCAGCACCTCACGTGAGTATTCTATTAGGTGCTTGTCCGGTGTGTAATCACCATATGTGCCGACAGCATAACACCAAACTACGATCCACTATGAAAAGAAACACATCCATGATTGTGGCGCTAACTCTCTGCGTTGGCGCTCTCGCACAGGCAGACGATACTGCCGCCCAAAGAGCTAACAGCCTTTATAAGCAAGGCGTTATTGCAATGAACGAAGGGAAATACGACATTGCCAGAACGACTTTTCGAGAAGTATTACGCATCAATCCAAAACACCTCCCAGCCAGGAAAAAAATCTTGTTTATTTCCTCTAACAAGAAATCGCTCGCTATCAGAGATCGTAAAAATGCTTTGCGCAAGGTATTAATCCCGAAAGTCTATTTAGATAAAGCTACCGTGCGTGAGTCGCTCGATATGCTTGCCTTTCAAGTTGAACGGGAATCAAAACAAAAAACCACCCCTAACTTTATTATCCAAGATCCAACGGGTGCCTTTAAAAACAGCCGTGTAACTCTGCGTCTGGAGCGAATCCCAGCAGAGACCTTGCTACGCTATATTGTTGACCAAGCAGGTGGATACATCCGCCACGACAACCACGCCGTCATTGTGTCTCCAAGAGTGATAGCCTCATCAAAGGTGGAGAAATAGCCTCACTTATGCGAGCAAGGCGTCATCAGACCGTCCCTGCCCAATAGTTGAGCACCCACGATATCACCACAACCTGCGGCAGGGTGAGCAGTGGCAGGATAAATGTCATCTTCCACGATTTTGTGGTTTCCTTGAGCGCCATGATTTCTGTGTAGTCGGTTGCAGCACCAGCCATGAGAAATGCAAAACCGTTACCTGGTGCGGCAGCTCGCGTGAGCAAATCCGCTGCAATCGGGCTTGAGCCTTCCGAACAAACCTCGATCACCGTTGCAGCAGTAAGTGTTAACAAAACACCCGTCCCTGTAGGCCCGAACCACTCTCCGAAAGTCTCAGGCGGCACGAACGCGCGGATCATAGCAGCCAGTACAGTACCAAAAAAAATCCAACGCAGTATCATACGTGATTCACCAATCGACGACTTGATCAGTCGTCCAATAGCAGCACTATTAAATCGTAATTCCGCTAGCTTGGATTTGACTTCATAGCCCAGCTGAAAACCCTCAGGCAACTCAACATGATTTGGGTTCTTGGGGATTTTTCCCGATCTAACAAGACATTCCACGATCAAGCCAGTCACCACAGCGATCAGCCCGGAAAGCACAATAAATATTATTGTCCACTTGGCACCGATCAGAGCAAATAGAATTAATGTTAGAGAAAGTGAGTTCCACGGACTAGCAATAAGAAACGCCAAAGTCTGCCCGTAGGATGCTCCTCGCTCGTAGAGCTTCATCGCTACGAGAAGAATCCCATGGTTACATAAATCAAGGATCAGTCCCGCCCCCATGGCTCGTAAGATTCCAGAAAAACTACCTGGCTTACCCAGCACAGCCGCTACCCACTCGCGTGGCACCCAGCTCAGCAGTCCCACTGCGAGAATCCCCAGCGCAAGCCCCCACCACATCTTATTCATCAACGAATAAACCCCATGGCTGAAATCAGCCGCCTGCATGGGTAAACTGTCATGAAAAAACCAATGTCCTATACAGCCTGCCACCACTACGATCAACGAACCCCAGAGCAACCAATCAAATTTTCTTCTACCACGGTCGCCACGATCACCACAGCAAGGTGACTTATCTTCCCGCAGATCAGGGTCAGGTTTGGGTGAACAACATGAGGACATAAAACAACAGGCAGCGGTTGATCAGCTACCGAATGCACATTCATTATACCCAATAGCGATCAATCGCAAGTATTGCTGTTACCGGCCTAACCACGCCACCACCTGCTGCATCGCCTGTGCACGATGGCTAAGTCCGTTTTTTACATCCTCACCGAGTTCGGCAAATGTCCTCTCGTATCCATCCGGCACGAATAGCGGGTCGTAGCCAAATCCACCCGCACCTTGCTGCTCAGCAATGATCTTCCCCTCCACAGCTCCATCAAAGTGAGCGAGCACTTGACCATTCTGCGCCAACACCATCACACAGCGGAACCTCGCTTCACGACTCTCTACACCCTCCAGATCCGCCAACAACTTAGCATTGTTCGCCGCATCATCACCATGCACCCCGGCATAACGTGCGGAGTGCACACCCGGTGCCCCGTGCAGAACATCCACCTCGAGTCCGGAATCATCGGACAGCACAAGGCCGCCAATCTGCTCGCTAATCTGCACCGCCTTTAACGTGGCATTTTGCAAAAATGTAGCTCCCGTTTCATCGACTTCAGGCAGCTCCGGATAGGATTTCAGGTCGGTCACATCATAAGCATCGCCAAGCATAGCGCGTATTTCCTGCGTCTTGTGGCTATTTCCAGTGGCGACCGTCATATTTTTCATGCCAGCAAGTTAACATCCTCTGCCAAAAATTTCGAGAATTTTGGAATATATTACTTATCGCAACGTATTATTGGTTATGAACTTAATGAAGTTACTTCTATCGTCCACTATCGCCTCTCTCATCCTCGCTACTGCGGCAACTGCAGGCGCAAGCTGGATGACGGATATCGACTCAGCACTCGCCAAGGCGAAAAAGGAAAAGAAAAACGTGCTCGTTGAGTTTACCGGCTCAGATTGGTGTCCACCCTGCATCATGATGGATAAAAAGGTTTTCTCAAAATCTGAATTTACGGATACAGCAAAAAAAGATTTTATCCTCGTGAAAATCGATATCCCGAATAAAGACAAGACACTTAAGAAAAAAAATAGCAAGGTCATGAAAAAATATAGCGTTCGTGGAGTTCCCACTGTCTTGCTTTTCGGTGACGACGGCAGTGAGTTCACCCGCTTTACTGCATCCAGGTATCCAAGCGTCGAACAGTTTCTCGCTCACCTGAAGGAAGCTCTAGAGAAAAAGGACATGGACTGATCAATCGACACCTTGTCTCATTTCCACCCAACCGCACGGACTTCCGTGCGGTTATTTTTTGCGGCTCATTTGACATTGTGTGCTTTCTTTAACAATTAACAATGTAATGATCATCGCGTGCGAAAGCCGATATTATCAATTACACAAAGAGGCGCCGCTCTGAGCGGAGGCGCGGCGGCGATGGTAGTATGCGGCGTGCTCACTGCAGATGGTCTGTTTGTGTTACTCGGTGGCTGCGGTCTACTAATTGTATGCTTTTGTTTCTTGTTAGGGGAAGTCAACCTCGTGCGGCTGACCCCGACTATGCATATGCCTGCCAACGTGATGGCAGGTAGAACATTCGAGATTGAACTGACACTAAGTAATCCTCGGCAACTTCTCGATGCCTTCAACTTACGCATGGATGTCACCCTGCCCGGAAAATCAGTTCTTTCCGCACACGCACGCTGGACGGCCGCCGGACAATCATCACGCACCATTCTTCAGGGTGTAATTCAAGGGCGGGGATATGCAGACACACACCCCGTGAAGCTCAGCAGCAAGTTCCCGCTTGGTTTATTTAGACATCACCGCTCACTCACACTGCGTCGTGAGGTAGTGGTGACACCCATGCCAATTTCACCGATGGAACTCAATAGCCATGGATCACTACACGATGCCTTGCCTAGCTCTGGGCTATCAACCGGCAAAAGTTTCGGTGAACCACGTGGAATTCGTTCATGGCAGGCAGGTGACTCCGCCAGACATATCCACTGGCCGGCATCGGCACGCGCCTTGGCATGCGGCCACGATCTTCGTATCCGCGAGTATGACCCACCAGGATTTCACCCCGATCAGTGCCATATCATCTTCCACTCATACGCCAGTGGTCGAGAAATGCTTCGCGAGGATCGCTTTGAGCGGGCGATCTCTCTACTCACTGGCACGCTTAAAGAGCTCCAGGGAAAAGGTATTCCATGTATGATCTCAGCGGATTTTCTCGATTGGCAACCAGTCGAATGCCAGAGCCGCAAGCAAATGATCGAGTTTCTGGTAAAGACAGCCAAAATCCGACGAGCCACAGGTACAGAATCACATGATCTCGAACGCGCGATACGCTTAACCTCACCCGACTACGCTGTGATTATCATTTCGGATATGACACCGGACTCATGGACGCACCTACTGACAAGCTCAGCGAACATAATGGCTATCGATATCCGACAGATTCGCTATCGCCACCGCACACTACATGCTGCTGCCGTCTAATTCCTGACACCTGACTCACATAAAATCATGCGCACCTTTATCCTACTGGCTGCCATCGCTGGTGCCTACAGCCTGCTCAAAGGCTGGCAGGGCTCACCGGGGATATTGCTACGCGCTTGTCTATCGGTCACCACCCTCGTAGCCGGAATTTTCTACTGGAGCAGAGGTATGAAAACCAGTCTGCCTAGAATGTTTTGCCTGCGCCGTGCTTCATGGCTGGACTACTTAAGCATGGGCGCCGTCATCATTTTCACCGAAGCATGTTTTGTGGTCATCACCAGCACTCTGGCTGCTCCTGCACAAGAACTTGCCGATGCCTTCCACGAACATGCCTCATACCCCATATCGATCGGAAAGCAGAAACCCAAGGGGTCGTCACCTAATTTTGATGGCCACACCTCAGGTAACTGGCTGTTCAATAAATCCCTGAAACGAAACCTGCCACCCTTCAGCAATCACAAACCAAGCAACAAGCCTGAGGTATTTATTCAACTTGAGAATCGTGCTGATGCCACGAGAATGTTCAGCTCAAGGATTCACCTTCGCGCGTTTGCTATGTCGCGCTTCAACGGTATCACTTGGGCTGCAGATCGGACCGCTACAACCAAGTTAAAAGCGCCAATCACCTTCCCCAGAAACGATCACCGCCGCGTCACATCCAAACCCATCAAACATAGAATCTACCACTCACCCAACCCAACCGGGCAGAATGTGCTTATCCTGTTGCAAGGTGCAGTCAGCTCGAACGTCCCCTCTTTATCGAAGATCAGTGATGCTATCTATCTGCTACCACCAGTCAGTGATTCCACCTCAGGATACAGCTACTCAGCCACCTCCCAGCCCGTGGATTTTACTAATCTGATTGGAGAAAATCCTCAGGCAGCTCAAACCCAATCAACCTACCTCTCAATACCAGATAACCTTGCCCAAGGCATCCGTCAAAAAGCTGAGATTTTCATCCATGAGCCCAACTTAACTAAACGCCTGACCGCGTTACGCAGCTATTTACAAGACAATTACCGATACTCCCTCAAGACAACCAATACAACTAACTCTAATCCAGTAGAGAACTTCCTTTATCAAGAAAAGCGTGGTCATTGCGAACATTTCGCTACAGCCGCCGCATTGATTTGCCGTGCACTTGGCGTTCCCAGCCGGATCGCTTATGGCTGGTCTGGAGGCATACTCTACCGTGAACAAAACTTATTTGTCTACCGCGCCAAGGACGCCCACGCATGGACCGAAATCAAGCTGGACGGCTACGGCTGGGTTGTCTTTGACACCACCCCCTCCGACATCGATGCTGCCCCGATAGCACGAAGTGCACCTGCAGGCGCCACGCCACCCAATCCAGCGCAAGCAACAGCTGCAACGAACAGCAAGGAAACTCCACAAAATGCTCTAGTCCTCAATACTCATAATAAGGATTTCACTCTCAATCGGCTAGTCATCGCACTCACTTTTCTCGGGCTATGCTGCCTTGCATTTCTTGTAGCGAGGTATTTTAAAAAGCCACCGCCAGATATCTATGGGAAATCTCTGAGGGCGCCCACTCCTGGATACATGCTATCTTTTAAGCAAGCATGCTCTGCTCTCGGGAAACCCATGCCAAATGGTCACACGCTACGCCAGCACATCATTGCGCTCGAGGTGACAGGAAAACCACTCACATTTGCATCAGAATTGTTGGAATACCACTACGGCGTCTTCTATGGCGATTTGATGCGAAACTCGTCACGGGAAAAGAACCTGACTAAATCAATCCAAAGGTGGTATCAATCCGCATCACACAAATAGTCTTTTTTCTCGAAATGCATTGTTTATTAGATACGTATAAATACCTCATCACATGTATTATCGCACTCTATTTATTACCGCGCTGCTTGCAGTCACCACCCATGCAGCGGAATTCGCCTTTCAAAAAAATGATACCATCGTCATCGTCGGCAATGGTCTTGCTGACCGCATGCAACATCACGGATGGACCGAAACTTTAATCCAGTCATCCACTAAGGGACAATCGCTTAGCTTTCGCAACATGGGCGTGAGTGGAGACCGTGTGAGCAAACGCCCACGCTCGAAAGGTTTCATGGCTGAGGACAAATACCTGAAACATATCAAGCCAGACGTCATCTTCGCTATGTTTGGCTGGAACGAATCGTTCGATACTAGCCCTAGCGATTACCAAAAGCAACTCGTCGCTATGGTCAAACGCTACAATGAGATGAAGCCAAACGGCAAATCAGCTCCTCGCATCGTGCTGTTCTCTCCCATCCCTTTTGAAAATTTGAATGATTCAAACCTACCAAAAGGCATAACTTATAATAAAAAGCTCGCTTCCATCACTGAAGCAACACGCGCTGCAGCAACCCAGGCTGGCGTCAGCTTCGTAGATATTTTCAACCCCATGTTGACTCGCTACAGCTCCAACAAAAAACCGCTGACGTTCAATGGCGTCCATTTAAATGAGCAAGGTTATATCAATTTGGGTGAAATTATCACCAGCAGCTTACTATCAAAAGTAATTACAACAAACACATCAGATGAAAAACTCAAAGCTCATGTGTTAGACAAAAACCTCCACTGGCATCACCGTTATCGTGCCGTTGATGGTAATGATGTATGGGGCGGCCGTTCCACCCTGAAATTTGTAGACGGTCAAACCAATGCCGAAGTTCTTCAGAAAGAGCTACTCATACTTGATACCATGACCGCTAATCGCGACAAAAAAGTCTGGGCTATTGCAAACGGAAAAACTTACAAGGTAAACGACTCGAACGTCCCTCAACCTATTCCCGTCATCTCAAACGTAGGTGGTGGATCCCGCTCATCCAGTGCCGCCAAAGAAGGCAACCTCAATTATCTTTCAGGGGAAGAAGGCTTAAAAAAAATGCACTGCCCGAAAGACTTCAAAGTGAATCTTTTTGCCTCAGAAAAAGAATTTCCGCAACTCGCCAACCCAGTTCAAATGCAAGTCGATGCAAAGGGACGCGTCTGGGCCGCTGTATGGCCAACGTATCCAAAGTGGGAGCCCAAAAAGAAAATGGGAGACGCTTTGATGATCTTTGAAGACACCGATGGCGATGGTAAAGCTGACAAAGCCAAAGAATTTGCCAAGGTTCACTGCCCGCTTGGATTTGAATTCTGGAATGGAGGTGTGCTTGTTACCACACAACCAGATCTGATTTTTCTCAAGGACACCGATGGAGATGATGTTGCCGATGTTCGAATCATCATGCTCCAAGGATTCGGATCATCAGACACCCACCACGCTGCTAACAATCTGATTTTTGGTCCCGATGGGGGTATCTACTGGCAAAGCGGTATCTTTCTCGTTAATAATCACGAGCATCCATGGGGAACATCACTCAACACCGGTGCGTCCGCGATGTATCGATTTGATCCACGCCGCCACACGATTGCCTTCCACGCCAATAATCGGCCCAACCCACACGGCATTTCTTTTGATCGCTGGGGTTATCATTACGCAAATGATGGCACTGGTGGCCGCTCCTTCCAAGTCCGACCCAGCGGCAATGGTTTCAAAATGTTCCCTCTGGTCAAAAAAGAAGTTCGCCCAGTCGCTGCCGACGCTGTTATCTCCTCAACGAACTTCCCAGATGAAATGCAACAGGACTTCATGGTCTGCAACACCATTGGCTACCTCGGCCTAAAGCGTTACAAGATGCACCGTGAGGGATTTCCTGATAAAAAATACAAATTCGGCGAAGTTTGGGGCACACCTACAGAAGATTTCCTTAAGAGCGACGACAAAAACTTCCGGCCAACTGACGCCGTGTTCGGAGCGGATGGAGCACTCTATATTGCCGATTGGCACAATGTCATTATCGGTCACATGCAACACAATATCCGTGACCCCAATCGCGATAAAAAACACGGCCGGATTTACCGTATGGTCAATACCAAGAAGCCGCTACAGAAGCCCGTCAAAATAGCCGGTGCGTCCATCGGTGAACTCCTTAAAAATCTTGAGCATCCGGTAGATGGTATTCGTCACCGCACACGGGTCGAGCTATCTGCACGCCCCACCAAGGATGTAATTACCGCTACCGAAAAATGGGTCGCAACCAAGGACGCAAAATCGGAGAAAGACGCACACGCCATGCTCGAAGCACTATGGCTACACCAACAACACAACGTGCGTAACAAAAAATTATTAGCATCTATGCTTGCATCACCTTCACAACACACACGCATTGCCGCGGCAACAGTAAAACACCACTGGGAGGTCGCCGACCCCGCAAAAGGTGTTGCTGAAATCGAAAAAGAAGCGGAGTTCATCATCACTCCAGGGGGAATCACCAAAGATACTCCAGAACTTACCGAAATCCTGATCAACACAGTAATCGAAAAACTTCAGTTCGACGTCAAAACAGTTACCTTAAAGGCTGGCAAGAAGGTAAAACTAACCTTCGTTAACCCAGACGCACTGCCGCACAATATCGTAATCGTAAAACCAAACACCGCTGACATGGTGGCAGCCGCTGCCATCAACATGGGAGCTGATGGCTTCAAAAAAGCGTTCATTCCAGAGAGTAACAATATCTTGCACTCCTCAAGAATGCTCGAACGCCGTGAAACACAGATCATCGAGTTTACAGCACCTAGCAAACCTGGCAAATACCCGTTCATCTGCACCTTCCCCGGGCACGCCCAACTGATGCGTGGCTACATTGAGGTTAAGTAAAGTTTCATGTTTGCATACAATCGATAGCATCAAGAAAGGGCGAGCAGCAATGCTCGCCCGCTTTATTTTTAATCAGCTAACTAATCAGAATATAACACCATTTTGTATATTTCTACCTTCTCATGATTGAGCAACTTGAGTTGATGACGATACTGAGAAACAGCTTCCTTGCGACGACTATCTGAGAGCGCTGCAGCAATTTCTGCTTTGGCCAAATTAAAGGTTGCCACTTCAGGTTCCTTAACTCCAGTGACTTCGATAATGTGCCACCCGAGTTTCGTGCGTACGAGTGACGGCTTGTCAAGCGACATAGCAAATACAGCTGCAGCAAAATCGTCAGGTAATCTATCTCGCCGCATCCAGCCGAGGTCGCCACCCTGCTTCTTGCTGCGCTCGTCCTCACTGATACCCGCCGCCACTTTGGCGAAGTCGGCTTTTTTTTCCTGAATCAGTTTCAGCTTTCCTGCCAATGCAGCCTGTGCTGCGTCAGGAGAGTGCTCGAGAGCTGCTAGAAAGATGTGCCGCACTCTTCGCCGCTCAGGCATAGTCATCACTTCCTGATGATCGTCATACCACTCACGCACTTCCTCGTCACTGACACTAATGCTATTCTTTATTTTGCTGTTAACGTATTTCTCCTGCTGGATGCGTGCGGCAAGTCGATACCGTAGCTCCTTGCCATTCGCGATCCCCTGCGCCGCGAGTGCCTTGTCGAGCTCTTCCTTGGAGGCGAAGCGTTTTTCAAAACGCGCAACTTCGGCATCGATTTCCTCGTCACTCACAGGAACTTCCTCGCGATTCACACGCACCTTGATACGCATGATATGCTCCTCGATCAGTGAGTTGAGTGCCACCCAGCGCAGGAGTTTTTTTTCTTTCGTGCTGATTTTTTCCACATCACGCCCGGACCGCCAAAGGTTCTCCTGCAGGCGGCGATCCACCTGGCCGAGGTAAATCGGCTCATTGTAAACCTTGGCGCACACACCCATCTCCATGGCTTTTCGGATCTTATCAGCATCCGTAGGAAACATCTTGCGCGCCTCACGTTTGAGCGGTCCCGAGAAGATCAGGAAGTCACACAGAATGTAAATGATCAGTGCCGACCAGATCACCATGCGCACCACAAAAGACTTGCTCATTTTCAGCATGCCCAAATCCTAATCAATGAGGCCCGCGCCGCAACCTCTCATTTTTTCAGACAAATACCCCCCGACGCACACGCTTGCACACTACACCATGAAACACGCCAGTATTTTCACCATCATTCCTGTGCTCGCCACGTGCATTCTTCCGGTCAGCGCCCAGGTGGCTGCACCCGCCGTTAAAGATCCGAAAGCCACCCAGTTTATCCGTGTCGATCGTGACAACAAAAACGTATGCCTTCAGACCAGCATCACCAGCTACATCAAAGATAGTGTCACCGTCAATTTGATCGGTGCCATCCACATCGCCGACGCAAAGTACTACACACAGCTCAACAAGGAGTTTAAAAACTACGATGCCCTGCTGTTTGAAATGGTTGGTGGCGACAAGATGAAAGCCGGTAAGGCGGAGGACGCGAAAAAAAAGGCCAAAGACCCGATGATGGCAATGCTCGGAAATGTCTACGGCATGATTAGCAAACTACTTAAACTCCAAAGTCAGAAAGACGGCATCGACTACACCGCGAAGAACTTCGTGCATGCCGACCTTTCGCTCGAGGAATTTGAAAAGCTACAAGCGGAAAAAGGCGAATCCCTACTCGGGTTTGCCATGCAGAATGCTCAGAACGGAGGTAAGCGTGGGGCCAAGCAACCCGACATGCAAAAGCTGCTCACTGCGGTGCTCAGCGGCAATGCCAATGGCATCAAGCTGGAACTCGTTGATACCCTCGGTGGCGCTGCCGACCAGATGGCGGGCATGATGGGCCAAAGTGTCATCATTGGCGACCGCAACAAAGCCTGCCTCAAGGTGCTCATCGAGCAAACCAAAGCGGGAAAAAAGAAGCTCGGGATCTTCTACGGTGCCGCCCACTTCCCTGACATGGAGAAGGACATGCTGAAAATGGGCTACAAAAAAACCGGACACCGCTGGCTCACCGCATGGGATATCCCCAAGGCAGTAGCCAAACCACAACCGAAAAAAGAACCCGCCGCCCTGCCCGACGCCGCGTAACCTGAGGCACGAACCCAATTTCCAAAACCACCCGTGCTAGCCAGCCGGATGGTTTTTGTGTAACGTCCTGCTCCTCCGCCATGTATGCCTCTGTAATGAAATGTTTGATTCTATGCCTCTGTGTATCGCTCGTGGGCACGATTTCCGGAATCTCGGAAGAAGAGCGCACCTGGCAAGATGAGGTGATTTATTTTATGCTGACGGATCGGTTTTTCGACGGCGACCCGACTAACAACTCGCCGAAGGGTGCGGCTGTAAATCTGCACGACCCAAAGCAAAAGGATATCAACAGCTATCACGGAGGCGACTTCCGTGGCATTGAAATCGCACTGGAACACAATTATTTCAACAACCTCGGCATCACCGCCATTTGGATTACGCCCCCTGTTAGAAATGTCTGGAATACATCCTATGATTTAGCCGATAAGGGGAAAACCGGATACCATGGATACTGGACACAGGATTTTATGGATATCGATCCACACCTTACGTCCGCGACCAAAATGGATGGCACTCCCTACCCCGAAGGGCGCGACGGCCGCATGGCGCACTACCGCGACCTGGTGAATCTCGCCCACAGGAAAGGTATCCGCATCATCCAGGACATCGTCTGCAATCACACAGGCCCAGTTTTTTACTACGATACTAACCATAATGGTAAGTTCGATCGCTTCGGAAAAAACGAGTGGATCGCTCCCTACAAACGCGAAGGGTTTCACCATAACACCAAATGGGCAAAATTTCCGGAGTGGAATATCGACCGCACCCAGCCCGCGGGGCCTGTTGAGGTATTTGGTAAGACCATCCCGTTCACCGGTATTCTCGGTCGCATGGAAACATACGGACGCAAGGGCTTTAATGGAGACAGCCTTGGCAAAAAAGACGGCGAGGAAGTGATGTGCGATTTCTTCAGCCTGCGCGACATTTGGACCAACCCGTCTGCAAAGCACTACAATGAACTAGTCGATGAATTTGTTCGGATCTACGCGTTCTATATTGAAGAGATTGGCGTCGATGGTCTACGGATCGATACAATCAAACATGTCCACCACCAGTTCTGGGCAGACTTCACCTCGCGGCTTCGCAAAAAAATCGGCAACCGCGCGAAGGATGTGATCCTGTTTGGCGAAGCCTACGACGGAGCGCCTGAAGTATTAGGGAAATACACCTACGGCACGGACGACAATGACGTCTCCATCGGCGGCATGCTCAATTTTCAGATGTGCTGGGCAATGCGCAACTACCTGCGCCATGGAGCTGAGAAGTATGGCCACGCCAGCGGTATCGAAAGCGCTATGAGCGATTTACACAACGGACCTGATAGAGGAAAACGTCCATATTATAATCCAAAACCCGGACCCGACGGACTGAACGCACGCCAGAAATCCATCACTTTCATTGAGAATCACGACGGCATCAATCGCTTTCGCGTCGACGGCATCACGTCGCGCCGCAACACACTTGCCAATGCCATGGTGCTCACCCTAGAAGGTATCCCTTGCCTCTACTACGGAAGCGAAAATGGCCTACACGACACCCGGGGGAAAATCGGACCAGACACGGAAACCGGACGGCTAACATTCATTCGCAAAAACAACGGTGAACAGGTAAAAAAAATCCAAGCATCAAATGCTTTTCACGCCACCCAAACACTCATAAAAGCTCGAAAATATCTTCCTGCACTGCGGCGTGGACTCACCGCACCACTCTGGTTGGATAGCAGAGAGTCAAAGCACGACGACGGCACGTTTCTCTTCGCACGCTACATTTCTGAAAAACCCGAGCTGACGGTATTGGTCGGATTTAACCTAAGCCAGAACAACAACACACTCAGCCCAGCATTAATTTCCCCCCAGCAACGCGCCCTCGTACCCGAAGGCACTGTCTTTGAACGTTTCTCCCTCCGCGGTATCGATGCACGGGGTTCGCAACCAGAATTTGCCACAGTCACTGCCAACGAACGCATCAACCTGACGCTAAAAGCGGATTCCGTATCGATCTGGCGTGTCAAAAAACAAACGGCCGAACTACATAAAAAATGATTTCTCATCCAGCGGATTCCTGTTTGCTTCCCAACCATTTCCACCTTACTCTTAATCTAACTTTCGCTTTTAGGCCATGCACAGCCCATCACATCTCCATACTCAAAATCGCTATACAGGATTCACCTTGGTGGAACTCCTCGTGGTCATCGCCATCATTGCCGTGCTTGCCGCTCTTACGTTTTCCGTGATCAATCGCGCCATCCTGAAAGGGCAACAGGCATCCTGTTTAAACCTAATGCGTAATGTGGAAGTCGGCATGGAGTCTTACCTGATTGAGCATAACCGCCCACCACTTCCGAGAGAAAAAATACAAGGAGGTCACGACACACTTTTTGGTGATTCAGGTGGCAAATACAGTACGGCACCAATTGTAGCCGTGCTCGCTGGAGGTGAAGCCATGACATGGGTCGAAGACACCGGTGACGAGTCTGACATTTCATACCTAAATCCAAATGGGGTGCAGTATCTGGAACTTACTCTTGCCAATAAAGGTGAGGCTGGGCTTCGTGAAGATGGTAAAATTTACGACCCATGGGCTCGTGAACTGATGATCGGCGTTAATGCACGACTGAATGGCGACCCGCTAACGACTTACGGTCTAGCTGAGTGGCAGGAAATCAAACCCCGCGATCAGGATTTTGTGATGTGGTCGTATGGCGCCGACGGTGTAAAAGGCAAAGGTGAAAGCGAGAGCTTCAGTGGCTCAGATGACGTCAAATCATTCTGAAAAATGAAATACCTCATCATTGTCGCCACACTAACAACCTTGCTGCACGCACAATGGTCGCCTGAGCAGAAACAGCTCATCAACGCCATCAAGCCGACCGATAAAGAATCCGCTTGGATGCGTATCAACTGGCGCACGAACCTCTGGCAAGCACGCAAGGAAGCTGCCAAATCGGGAAAACCGATTTACCTCTGGGAGATGGACGGTCATCCGCTTGGCTGCACCTGAAACAATGGCGTGACCGACAGGTTGTTGGTCTTTTCAAATGCCGAGGTGCAGAAGCTGCTCAGTGAGAAATTCATCCCAGTAGCATGCAACGATTGGT
>JABHEX010000323.1 GCA_018676385.1 Akkermansiaceae bacterium | reverse complement strand
GACAGGTAAGGGAAATCCCTACACACGAGAAGAGGTCATTGAGCGTCTCCACGAGACCTTGCGCAATAACGAATCGATTATCGCTGCTGGAGCGGGAACAGGCATCAGTGCCAAGTTTATTGAAAAGGGTGGAGCTGATCTGGTGATTATTTACAACTCGGGGCGATACCGAATGTCTGGTCATGGTTCGACCTGCGGACTTATGTCTTACGGAGATGCGAATGCCATTGCCATGGAGATCGGTGAGTATGAGGTGTTACCAGTTGTTGAAGAGATTCCTGTAATCTGCGGTGTGCATGCCACAGATCCACGCCGCCGCATGTGGCACTGGTTACTCCAGGTAAAGGAGATGGGATTCTCCGGAGTAAATAATTTTCCAACTCACACACTGGTGGATGGGCACTTTGGTCAGACCCTGGAGGAGACTGGGATGAGCGTGAAAAAAGAATATGAAATGATCGCGCTCGCTCGCAAAATGAATTTGTTCACTACTGTTTACGTCACAAGCCCTGAGCAGGCGGTTGAAATGGCAAAGGCGGGAGCAGATTCGATTATCGCGCATTCGGGGACGACTATCGGAGGCTCTATCGGTGTAACCGATGCTGTGTGCACGATGGACGATGCAGTGAAACTGACTCAGGATATTATTGATGCAGCATGCACGGTAAGAAAAGACATCATCTTCTTGACTCATGGCGGGCCGATCTGCACTCCTGCGGACGCCGCTTACGTGAATGAGCGAACAGATGCGGTTGGTTTTGTCGGAGCCTCCAGCTTGGAGCGTTTGGCCGTGGAAGATTCCCTGACTGATCTTACTGCTAAATTTAAGAAAATAGCTGTCGCCAGAAAGTAGTAGATTACCTAAACTTCGTTATGTTTATCACCCACGACGATATTCTCGAGGACACTGTGCCCATGGGTCTCAACGAGTTTTTTTTGCATCATGCTGAGCCTCACTCGGTGCCAGCCAAGGATGTAGTCCTCATCCGTGCAACCATTGAATCTGGCGAAGGCCATGGGTTTCACTACCACGATGAACGTGAAGAGTTTCTCTACATTTTGGAGGGTGAGGTTGAGCAATGGGTGGGTGAGGAAAAGAAAACCCTCGGTGCGGGCGACGTCGTTTTTGTTCCTCCGGGGGTGGTGCATGCTACTTACAATGTGGGTGCGGGTGAGGTTAGACTTTTGGCGATTTTTGGAAACCTGCAGTCTGAAGCTGAATTGGCAGTTGATGTATCTCAGCAAGAGCCATGGTGCTCAATACGCTGAGTGACACAGATATTTTGATGGTAATCCAAGTTAGGATAACTAGGATTTGCACATGATGAAAATAAAACCAAACTGGGCGATAGCTCTCATTTGTGGATCAGGCTTCATGGTGACCTCCCATGTAATTGCAGATCCTGCCCAGACAATTGTCGATGATCCATCTGGTTCTGTACCCACTGAGGTTGAGGTTAAATCGGCAAAGGACCAGATTGTGGCTGTTACTCGTGCCTTTGACCAGCAAGCCAAAGGCTTTATGAAAAAAGTCCGAGCACAGAAGGATCGCAAAAAAATGATGGAGATGTATCGTAATGAGCGGCCTTCACCTGCCGGTGCTATCACCTTGATTCTCAAGCTGGCGAAGGAAAGTCCCAAGGCGGAGGGCGTCGAAAAAGGCCTCACTTGGAGCATCCAGAGAGCCAATCCAGAGCAACTCAAGGAAATCGGCGCTATTCTACTCGTGCATCATAAGGATAGCAGCTCGCTCGGCATTCTTGCCATGAGCTATGGCCGCATGAGACAAGGTGGCGAGGCCGAGTTAAAAGAAATCATCAATAAGGCCGGGGATGAGAAAGTCCGCCACGGTGCGACTTACTACCTTGCCTCAAAGCTTGTTAAGAGCGAGGCAACCAAAGCAGAGGGTCTTGCTTTGATGAAAAAACTCGCGGCAACTCCAGGGATTGATCAGAGTAACCCACAGATGCTCGCCCAGGCGAAAGGACAAATCAATGTGATTGAGAACCTATCGATTGGCTGCACCGCACCGGATATCATTGGGAAAGACCACGATGGGAAAGAATTTAAGCTCAGCGACTATCGGGGTAAGGCTGTGTTGGTTGATTTCTGGGGTATCTGGTGAGGCCCTTGTAAAGCTATGCTTCCTCATGAGCGGTCGCTCGTGGAGAAGTTGGAAGGCCGGCCTTTTGCGATTGTTGGTGTCAATAGCGATAAACCAGAACGACTCAAGGAACTGGTTGCCGACGGCACCACAACCTGGCGTAATTTTACCAATCAACAAGAATTCGGAAAAATCTCCACCGCGTGGGGAGTCCGTGGCTGGCCGACCCTCTACTTGATCGACCACAATGGCGTGATCAAACACAAAGGGCTACGTGGCGATGCCATGGAGAAGGCTATCATGGAAATGGTCGCCGAAGCTGAAAAGGTGCAGAAGTAACTGCACAATTTACGAGTCATCAAAAAGCCACGGAGTGAAATGCTTCGTGGCTTTTTTTATTCGTGATTTTCTTGAATAAGCTTACCGAGGTGTTTTCTCTCGACCCAGCCTTCTTCTTTTTCCGCGGTGGCGATGTGGGTCCATGGACCGCGCTGGGCGATGACACTAACCAAACTTGCTGGTGCAAGTTCGAGAGTTGAATCGACGGTACTGCGGTGGGCTTCATCGTAGAGAGGAGTCCTGGTGATGATGACAGCCTGTTGTTCCGGCGGAGCAAGCAAATGGTGGCCATCGGGGTGGAAAGCGATGGCGAATACTGCGGCGGAGGCGATGGCGCAGGAGAGGCATATGGTGATGATGGTGACAGTGAGAACTTTTTTGTTTTTCAGAAACAGAATCATAGCGAGAGTCGCTAGCACGATGGCCCAGCCGCAGGCGTAGAGGGTGTTGTAGTAAGTGTTTGAACTTGTTGCCGTGAGATGCCTCTGCCAAGGGAACTGCATAAGAACGTTTGCATTTTGGCTGATTTCAGTGAAGCGCAGATTCTGGCGTGCTTTTTGGTGGGTGGGGTCGGCGAGTAAAGCGCGGCGCCAAGCCAGTGCGGCGAGGCCATGTTGGTCGAGCCGATGGTGGCAGTTGCCGATATTGTAGAGGATATCTGCAGGAGTTTTGTTAGGGTCGGGATATTCCTGTTGGTAAAGGGAAATGGCCTGCTGGTAGCTGCCTGATTTCCAAGCATCACGTGCGTTATTGAATGATGAATTTTGAATAGTGAATCGTGAATGCTTATTCTCTGCGGAAGAAATGTTTGGGCTAAATGAAATGATTAAGAGGATGATAAGCAGTTGGGTGCTGCGTTTGAGTAAATCGATGATGATTTTTTTCCGTTCAGCGGATATTTCTTCGATCGGAGTGCCCTCGGGAACAAAACAGAGTTTGTCACGCTCGGAGATGATTTCTTGGAGTTGTGTTTGTCCTGCACCGCCGTGTTGCCACTGGTCGATGATGCGCCCTGCACGTCGATAGAACGTGCGGGTGTCGGCGGCTTCGCAGAGTTTATTGAGGGCGATTTTTTTTTCTCCTGCGTCTGGGTTCAGTCGATAGTTTCTTTGTTGGCGTTTGCGTATTGCGATGCCGATGATGAACAATGCGATAGCCACTGGCGCAAGGTGCCAGAGTTTTGAAGTTTGGGTGTTGAGTATTGCGTGTTGCGGATCTGGTTTGTCGATGAACCCGATGATATCCTGCATCCTCTCGGGCGGAGTGTTTCGATCTGGAGCGGTCAGTGTGCTGTCCGTGTTAGTGCTGCTTTCGGCAACAGCGGTGATGCTGACCGGGATAGGTGGTGTTTTGAGAGTGTGGTATTTTTTATCGCTGGGATCGAAGTAGCTGAGAACGTAGGAGGGGATTGATGATAGCGATCTGCTGCCAGGCCTGAGGAGCTGGCGAAAGGTGACTCTGCCAGTGGTGAAACGCCGCTCCTCACCGCGGGTGACTTTTGAGGTATCGATGATTTTCCAAGTGTCATCGTCAAGCACCGGCGGCTTGATAGACATAAGATTACCTGTGCCATAGATGTGTAGTATATTCTCGGTAGATTGCCCTTCCTCGAGACTAGTTTTTTGGCACTGTGCAAGGATCTGAAATTTTCCTATGGCACCGTTAAAATTGGGTGGAGCCTCAGCAGGTAAAGGGAGGATATCAAAATTGATCGCGGGAAGTGTCAAATTGATGGGTTTTTCTTTAAGGACAGCACCAAATCGTGGGTCGATGATACGTTCGCGGACAATCTGTCGAAGTTTGGCTGGGCCGAGAGATGCCTTACCCGGAGCGATACCACTGAGCGTGGTTGTGTAGCGTATGATTTGATGTGTTTCGCCATCAATTGTGGTAGTCGGTGGTGACCGGCGATTAGGTAGGGAAAACCGCCAGGCCAGGCAGTTTTCTTTTTTGGGGTCAGGTAGTCCAAAACTTGCGGTGCGAAGCCGTTCTGGGGAGTAGATTTTAAGAGTCACTGGGCATACTTCACCTTGATAAAGAGTTGTTTTCGCAGGGAACCAACCAATTTTTAAATTGTAACTACTGACCCCTGTTGGAATCGATTTGAGAGAGGAAATAGGATGTATTTGAAAAACAAGAGGTTTTGTTAGGAGTCGTTGGCCACCTGAAATCACCTCGATGGATGGGATGGTGTATTTTCCCGGATTGGGAGCGCTGACCCGATAAACAAATGCCTGAGTTAGATTTTGATTTGTATCTAGGCGAGTGATAGCTTGGGCAAAATTGATCGCTACACCCTCGACCTCAGGTATTTGTGGCCGCGAATCAGGCTGGCCACCCTCTACGCTGACCCATAGAGCTGTCTGCTCGCCAGGAATGAGATGGCTACTCGAAATGTAGGCTTCAGCATAGCGTGCACTCATGCTTTGGCTGTGGGCTAGAATGGTTACGAAAACTGTGGTCGCAATGATGATGAGGATTTTCACAGGCTAAGATTGGCTGTTCAATTTTTCGTGTGCTAGCCTATTACCAGTCCTTGGTAGTACGGCGAACGCGCAGGAACTGACTTTTTACCGGGCGGGTCTCAGAGTCTGAATTTTCCTTAAGGATGCGTGCAGCATAGGCTTCATCGGTTTCTCCGGGTTGCTGTTTTTGTGGTTTGTTAGGTGGCTCTGGCTTATCACCTTGGTCTGGTTTTTGGCCATCGCCATCATCGGGTTTTTCTGGGGGCTTGTTTGGATCACCTTGTTGCGGGTTATCGCTCTGTTGGCTGCCGTCGCTTTTTTGGTCAGGTTTGTCACCTTTATCCTTGGGTTTGTCATCTTTGCCCTGCTTGGGTTGATCACCTTCCTGTTTTTGCTGATCCTGTTTTTGTTGTTCCTGTTTTTGTTGTTCCTTGAGTTGTTTGAGCAGTTTTTCAGCTTCTGTGCGATTGTGTTGAGCGTCTTTGTGTTCAGCATTCAAATCTATTGTTGCGCTGTAATGGCTGATGGCATCCTCAAGCTGTGTGATGGCGGCTGTGAGGTTTTCTAGCTGAAAGGTTTGAGTTTTTGCCTGAGGCTGATCTTTTTTTTCAGCTGTTTTGAACATGCTCAATGCCGATTGGAAAAGCGTGTTTCCCATGTTGTAGTGAGCCGCCTCACACAGACCCTTGTTAGGACTGAGGAGTGCATTAGAAAAATAGAGCGAGGCCGTGGGCCAGTTTTTCAACCGGTATGCTGTGCTGCCGATGGAGAACTCGATGGTGTGGCGGTCATCGCCTTTGGTTTGATCGAGTGCCGCCTCGAATGACGACAATGCGGTTGCGAAGTCTTTGTTTTCATAAGCACTGATCGCGCGCTCAAGGTTTGTGGCGGCATGAATGTCATTAGGGGTAAATACCAGGAGTAGACAGGCAGCGATTGGTGCATGTTTGGCGGAGGATAAAATGTTTGAGCGCACAATGATAGAGGAAATAAGACAAAGGATGGCGGGAATTAGAAACCAAGGGTATTTCTCGTTTGGAAGAGATATTTGCAGGCTCTCTTGTTCGTTGCTTTCAAGAAATGCCAGAGAGTCACGAATAGCAGATGGAGCATTTGAGTTGGCCTCAGTGAAAATGCCACCTCCTGCACTGGCAAGCTGCATGAGTGCGTCGGGTATCATGCGACTATAGACGGCATTGCCCCTGACATCGCGGAATTTTCCGTCAGGGCTGAGGGCGTCGGGAATCATGTCGCCTTCCTTGCTACCCACACCAACAGTACTGATAGCGCATTTTCCGTCACTGATTTGTTCAGCAATGCTGTCGATTGTCTTGTTATGATTTTCTCCATCACTGATAATGATTAGAGCGTTCGACCGGTGTCCGATTTTTGAGAACGTTTTAAAAGCCGTCTTCACTGCTGCTGCTATGTTTGATCCACCAGATGGAATGATGCGAGTATCCAGCTGGCCAATGGTATCTCGCACTGACGAGTGATCGATGGTGAGAGGTGCGAGAAGTAACGAGTTTCCTGAAAATGCAATGATTCCAATTCGATCGTTAGAGAAAGTATTTGTGAGCTCGAGAGCCATAGCTTTAGCTGTGGCTATACGGTCGGGTGATCCGTCTTTAACGAGCATGGAGCGCGAGGTGTCTACAGCGATAAGAATATTACGAGTATTAACTCGTTCGGTGGTGGTGGTTTTTCCTTGATAGGGTCTGGCAATAGCGGCGATAATTAAAGCGCAGCCTAACAGCCCAAGTGAAAGAGAAATCCAACGTCGTGTTTGCGGTGCCTCCCTCACGAGCTGAGTGCGCAGGCGTGGAGCGACGAGCTGACGCCATGCCTTACTACGCGACCGGTAGGCTAGAACCGCACCAAGAATGATAAGGGGAAGAATTAGGGCTAACAAGAGCCAACCTGGATGAAGGAAAGACATTAAGAGTTTCTTGGGCTAGGGCGCAGGTGGTGGATTGAGTGACTGAATAGTGAGGGCGATGATGGCGCAGAGCAAGGCTGCGGCAGCGAACCAAGGAAATAATTCCTTACGTCTGATAGTAATATGCTGTGTGACGTCTGTTTTTTCAAGTTGATCAATGGAGCGAAAGGTATCGCGCAGCTTGTCGGTATCACGAACTCGGTAGTATTCGCCTTTGGTAAGCTTCGCTATTTGCTTAAGCGTTTTGGTATCGAACTCCTGCTGGGGGTATGCCTGTATGCGACTGTTCAAGCGCCCATCCTCTGTGCCGATGGCAATCGCATAGACTTTGATGCCGAGGGTGGCGGCGTGCTTGGCGGCTTCAAGAGGGGCGATGCGTCCTGAGTTGTTAGAACCATCGGTGACTAAAACGACAACTTTGCTTTTCGCTTCGCGTTTGTTTAGGCGGGTCGCTGCGGCGGCGACGGCGGAACCTATGGCGGTGCCTGGCTCTTTAACAAGCCCCGGGCGTAGTTCGCGTAACTGATCGGTCAGCCAATCGTGTTCCAGTGTAATGGGGCTGGTTACGTAGGGCCTACCAGAGAAGGCAACGATGCCGATGCGGTCGTTTGGCCGCTGTTTAATAAAGGACTCAGCGGTCGATTTTGCTGCGGTGATACGTTGAACTCTCTTGGTGTTAAGCTCAAAATCAGCGATTTCCATAGAGTATGAAATATCGATGGCGAGGATGATGTCGATACCGCTTGCCTTGCGCTCTTTGAATTCATTCACCCACTGTGGGCGGGCGAGGGCGATGAATGCGGACAAAATGGCGAGAGTCATCACGGCGAAAGATAAGGCGCCTGGGTAGTGATTTGGTTTGCGTCCTAGACTTACAAGGATTGAAAGGTTGGAGTAAGTTATTGATGACGGGGAACCGAGTTTCCTCGATAGAAACATGAGCGGCACAAGCAGCAATAATCCGAGGAGCCACCAAGGATGTGCAAGTGTTAGGTGATGGAGTAAATTACTCAATTTCTATGTTCTAGGATTGGGTGAATCTTGCTGTGGGCAAGTATTTTTTGTGCATCACTGATCAGTAATAATACGATGGTATGTGCGGTATCAGGGTCTTTGTTTGGCTCGTATTTGAGCTCTGAAAGCTGCTCAAGATGGCTGGTGATTTGCGGCCGAACATCTGGATGAATTCTCTCAAGTGCAGTGGGCCTCAGTGTGAACTCTTCGTTTGTCTCAAAGAGTGCTGGGTCCTCAAAAGCGGCTTCTAGATATTGGCGAAGGATAACTGAAATCCGCGTGGCGATCATTTCGGGTTTTAGGGATGCTGATTGATCTTTTAACTCGGAGAGTTTTGCACGTGCCTTATCTAAGAGATCACGCCGTGTTTGATTGGTTTTCCTTTTCCTAACAATGAAACAGATGAGTAGGATTGTTGTAACCACACTTGCAGCAACGAGTGCCCAGATCCACCATGACGTGGTAGGTTCAGGGATAAATTCCGTGGGGTCAGTGATGTCGCGAATGTCAGGCAAATCGACTAGTCGTTAACTGTTTCGTCTGCGTGTGCGTAAGCGAAACAGACGGTGGAGTGGTGGCAAGTAGTCACCTGTTGTGGATAGGGAGAGGTGATCGATGCCGTGTTTTTTGAACAGGCTGGTGATGCCTTCCTTATGTCGTCGAGTGAGCTTATCAAAGCCCATACGCAGTTGGCTATTGTTGGTATTTACAGTGGTCTGCCAGCCTGTTTCGGGGTCGTTCAGCGTGACGGTGCCAATACGTGGCAGCTTTTGCTCTGCGGGATCGATGACGCGAAGGGCAATGGCGTCGTGTTTACTGGCCAATGCACCAAGTGGTCGCTGCAAATCATGCGCAAAAAAGTCTGAGATCATAAAGACAAGAGCCTTACGCTTTACCGTGTGGAGAAGAAAATCGCACGCCGCAGTAATAGATGTGCGTGGATCATCGGGCTCAGCGGCAAGGATTTCCCTAATAATACGCAACACGTGTTTGTTGCCTTTGGTGGGGGGCAAATAGAGTAGGGGCTCGTTGGCAAAAAGTAGCAGCCCTGTCTTGTCGCCGTTAAAATTGGCGCTGAAGGCAATAATTGCCGCGAGCTCGGCCGCTAGTTCGCGTTTGCTGAGCTGTTTACTTCCGTAGAGTGACGAGCCAGACACATCGACAGCAAGAATGACAGAGAGTTCCCGCTCTTCGCGGAACGTGCGGATGTAGGGGTGATCTTTGCGCGCCGTGACATTCCAATCGATAAAGCGTGTTTCATCACCGTGCTGGTATTCCCTGTAGTCTTCAAAATCTAGACCGCTACCCTTGAAAGACGATTGATACTCACCACTGAAGGTTTCCCGTGCAAGCCGCCGTGCTTTAATCTCAAGAAGATGCACGCGGCGCATGATTTCTTCGATGGAGTCAGGTGTCATGATTCGAGGTGCAGTGCAGGTATCGTTAATTATGGGAGATTGTCCTATGTGCCTGCAAGTGCAACGATCTTAGAGGTTATTTCTTGGTATGATTTAATGACGGGAGATGAGTCTTCATCAGTCAAGGTGATAGGTTTACCAGAGTCACCTTGTTGGCGTGTCTGAATGCTGATTGGGATTTGCCCGAGTAGGGGTATTTTTAATTTTTCAGCTTCTTTAGCACCTCCACCATCACCGAAAATTGGATAGCGGGTGCCAAGGTCACATTCAAACCATGCCATATTTTCAACTAGGCCAAGGATAGGCACGTTGACCTTGTCGAACATGGAGATTGCTTTGCGAGCATCGATGAGTGCGACTTCCTGAGGTGTGGTAACAATGACGGCTCCGGTGAGAGCAATGGTCTGCACGATGGTGAGCTGAATATCTCCTGTGCCGGGTGGTAGATCGAGGATCAGGTAATCGAGCTCACCCCATTCGACGTTTTGCAGAAACTGTTGTGTGTAGCGGGTTGCAAGGGGGCCGCGGACGATCACGGGCGAGGCTTCTTCTAATAAAAACCCCATCGACATAAGTTTGATGCCGTGAGCTTCGATGGGAATGATCTGGTTATCCTCGGTAGCGAGTGGTCGTTCATTACTTCCAAACATGTGAGCAACCGATGGGCCGTAGAGATCACAGTCGCATAATCCTACCTTGTTGCCCTGTTTTGATAGTGTTGCTGCTAGGTTGGAGGATACGGTAGATTTACCCACACCGCCTTTTCCTGAAGCGACTGCGATGATTTTTTTGATGCCGGGGATGGAGTTTTTAGCGCCAGTACTGTCTGGATTGCCAGCCTGTGCTGCCGGGGCCTGCACGTCGAGTTCTACACGTGCGTGTTTCACCTCTGGCAATGGGTCGAGAATCGCGTGGCAGTCATTAAAGATCTTTTCGGCAACTTTTGGATCGTTGGTTTGCACGGATATGTTGACGGTGACTGTGCCGTCTTCAACCTCGATATTTTTCACCAAGCCAAACGAGACGATGTCTCTGGAAAAGCCAGGATAGGGAACCTGCTTGAGCAGCTCTGTAACGGAATCGACTGTCATGGCAAATTAGAGATGCAGAATGCGGCCGCAGTTTTCACACTGAGTTACTGCCTTTTCTGATTGTAGGCTGATGATGGTTGCTGGAACGAGCTTCATGTGACAGCCGCTACACTGACCTTTGTCAGCAGAGACTATAGCATCACCGCCTTTGGATTTCATGAGCTGATCGTATAGTGCGAGTAAATCCTCATCGACCTCAGATGAGAGTTTTTTTCGTTCCTCTTTCACCTCGTTCAGCTGTTTTTTGTCTTCTGATGCGCGCTTTTCAAGCTGCGTAATTTCATCATCCACTAATTTTTGTGTCAGTGTTAGAGCGTCTTCTGCTTGTTTTCTCTTCGCAGTGAGAACATCTGCATTTTCCATGAGTTCCAGCTCGCTGGTTTCGAGGGTATCAACCTCTTCGTTATAACGTAAAATTTCATTGCCGAGAGCAGTGAACTCGTCATTCTTTTTGGTCTCATATTGCTGCACCTTCAGTTTGGTGAGGGTGTCTTTGCGGGTGCCAATATCAAGTTCGAGATTTTTGATGGCTATTTCGTTTTCCTGAATTGCTTTTTTTGCGCTTTCAAAGCGTGTAAGATCATTGGCGAGCCGTTCTTTTGCACGTTCCTTGTTAACGGGGATAAATTTCAGGTCCTCCTCGATTTTGAGAATGCGTTGGTCACGGTCTTGCAGAATCAAAAGAGATTGGATTTCGGCTAGCATGCTTTTACTAGTAAACGAGCTCTGGCCAATGGGCAAGCGCTGGTGATGTAATAAAGATCTTTTTTCGTTGTGGTAAAAATAATTGTGAGTGGATAGAATATTCCTATATTTCAGGCAGTCAGCCGTATAAATCAACAAGACTATGAAAATTCAGTGCCCCGAATGCAGCCAGAGATTTGATGTGACTGAGGATTTGCTTGGTAAAACAGTGGAGTGCGGATCGTGTGATGCTCGTTTTGACGTCACGACGGATGAGTTGGTAGCTGAGAAAAAAAAGTTTTATCCAGGTGAAAAAAGGGGTTCACACTTGGATCGCTTTGGTCGTAACACGCCAAGCTCTGCGGCAGTCAGCTTTCAAGAAGCGCAATATTTAAATGATGTAGATCCAATGTTGATGGGTCCGCCACTTCCGAGAAAAACAGTTTCTGTAGTATTTGGTGTTTTACTTATGGTAGTCATCGTAGTGGTGTTTTTACTTGCCGGTGGCAGGGAGGGAACGATGCGTGACATGGAGACCTTGAATAGGTTTATCCTCTGTGGATTCACCTCACTCGTGGGATCAACGTTAGTGATTTACGGTTCGGCAAATAATCGTGTAAAGGGCGTAATTCTGGCCCTAGTATGCTCATCGATATTAATGTCGATGCCAATTCTTTTTCCAGCAAATCCTACAAAAGCCAGTATTTTAGATATACAGGATGTGACTATAATTGGTAAAAAAGCGGCCAAATCGGATACAGAAAAAGCTTTGAAAGTTCGTCAGGATTACTTGCTTGAGATTGGTTATGAGCCTGTAGATTCTGTTCTCCGGAAGCATCGCAAAGAAAGTGTAGTGGGTATTTTCGTGCGAGATGCGTCACCTCAACTTCGCCGGGCTATCGGGGCTTATATTTACGATGCGACTGGCAAAAAAAGCAGAGAGACGACTTATGATAATGTGGATAACGACATGACGGGATTGATTCTTTTTACTGATCAAGTCATGTCGATCGATGAGATAGCTGCGCTTTGTACCAAATTTGGGCGTGTTGAGAAAATTTCAAAGGATTTGCGTATTATTGATGTGATTGTTGAAAACTCAAGGATAGCCAAGCTTGATCAATACACGGTGCTTGATTCGGATAGCATCGACTACGAGGCACAAAATCTCGAGGCGCTAAACAGCATTGACCCAAAAGTGAAAATGGATGCTGTTAGAAGGCTCGCTAGTTCGGAGCCGCGCGCTAGAAGAGATGATATAACTCAGAAACTCATCCAGCTGTTGTCGTCTAGTAACGCTGAACAGCAGCTGGAAATCATACGTGCACTAAAGACTTGGGCACTACCCGGTAGTGGAGTGGAGAAACCTGTTTTTGAGGCAGTGAAAAGTATTCACAAGCAAGGTAAGGTTAATCAGGATGCAATCGATTTCCTCATTAAATTCGAAGTTGTTGAGGCAGGTGATCTCTTGCTTGAATTATGGAATGGTGATCCAGTTGGGTGGAGTCAGACGATTATCAATTTGGGTGAAGGATCCCAAGTGCTTTTGTTGCCGGGACTCGAAAATATGGATATTGCTCATATAGTGTCAGCGTCTGAGATTCTTGGGAAGTCAGCCGAAAAGTCAGCAATCCCTCATATTGAAGAGGTTATGAGGGGTAAGAGTGGGCAAGCCAAAAAATCCCTGCAAGCTGCCATTGACGAAATCAAAAGACGCTTCTAGTGTGCATCCCTGTTTGCGAAATCGAACAGTTTTCCCCACGCCGCCGTGGCGGAATTGGTAGACGCGACGGATTTAAAATCCGTTGATTGGTAACAATCGTACCGGTTCGATCCCGGTCGGCGGTATTTTTATAAGATGTCAAATATGTGGCACTCCATGTGAGTATTGCATCCTGAAGAACTATGCGACTTTGCATCCACATTGACATGGACTGCTTTTACGCAGCCATTGAAGAACGAGAGAATCCCTCACTGATGGGGAAACCCGTCGCGGTAGGTGGTACTAGTAGGCGTGGGGTGATTTGTGCTGCCAACTATGAGGCAAGGAAATTTGGGTGTCACTCGGCGATGCCTGGGTTCAAGGCACTGCAATTATGCCCTGAGTTGATTATGCTTCCGGTTCGATTTGATTTGTATCGTTCGGAATCTGCTCGCATTCGGGCGATCATGGGACGGTTTACAGACAAAATTGAGCCTTTATCATTGGATGAAGCTTACTTAGACCTAAGCCACTGGAGCAGCGAAGGTTCTGCCATTGCAAGGGAGATTCGTGCGCAGATTTATGAAGAGACAGGGCTGGCGGCATCGGCAGGAATAGCGCCTAACAAGATGCTGGCAAAGATCGCGAGTGATTGGCAAAAGCCCAACGGGCAATTTGAGATTTCACCTCAAGAGGTTGATGGCTTCATGCGGGATCTACCAGTATCGAAACTTTGGGGCGTGGGCAAGCGGATGCAGGAAAAACTTGGGAATATAGGGGTGAAAACCTGTGGCGAACTACAGCAGTGGGACAAACTGGAATTGACGCGACGTTTCGGTAAATGGGGGCTGGAACTCTACGATCTGAGTCGCGGCCAAGATAGCCGTGTGGTTAAGTCGCATCGCAGTAGGAAGTCGATCAGCAAGGAGAGAACTTTCCATGAAAACGTCACTTCATCTAGTGAACTACTTCCGTTGTTAGGATCCCTACAGGATGAGATAGAAAAAATCTTGCTTGGAAAATACAGGAACAGAAAAATCAGATCGTTGGTGATCAAACTGAAGTTTGCCGATTTTACCCGGACTACGGCAGAGCGTGCCTCGGTAAGTCAAGAGAGGGCTATTTATGAGGAACTACTCCACGAAGCATGGGCGAGGGGAGAGGGAAAGGCTGTCAGGCTGTTTGGACTTGGCGTGAAACTTCAAGATGAGAACGGAAGTGCACAGATGGAAATGTTTTGATCGATGAGTGTTGTCACGCCCCCTGCAATCATCGCCTAGCTATCAAATTTTTGCCTTTATGCAGTTGTGACTGTTGATAGCGCTGACCATTTTGCCCAACAAATCAATCTTGAATCGTTTGATAATTGAGATCATAAATGTCGATCTCTTGGTTATGGGCGTAATAAACTATTGTCTGAGCACATCTTCTGTTAATTTTCTCTCCTCAATTTGCTTGATCGTCAAGCGTTCAACATGACCATCTATCATGCAGACGTTTACCTTGCCGTTGTGGCGTGCCGCTGGACCGTGACCGTTCCATCTTGATGGCTGAGACCAGATTGCATACCAGCCCTTGTTTGGCTTATTTACGTTGATGTGTGCGTCACCCACCAGCCATGTGTTGGCGGGGTCCTCGATTCGGTGTTCACGCAGAGAGCCCTTTTCTGTGACTCCTCCTCTGGGGCTGGTTTCCTCGTAGGCGAAGATAGTTCCTTCAACTACTCCATAACCACCGTAATTATGACTTACAAATTCACATTCTGGACAAGTCCAGACTCCACTACCGCATGGCGCAGAGCCTTTACCATCCCATGAACCCAAGTATCCGTCTCTAGCTAGTTGCCATGTCCAGACAGGGGGGCGTTTACCGGTTTCGGGATTTATATCTGGTTGCAGCGCGATAAACTTATTATTGTTATCGATTGAATGAGCTATCAGTGCAGCTCCTACTTGTCGTAAATTAGACGTGCATGTTGCCGCCCTCCCGCTGGCCAGACCTCGACCAACAAAGGTGAAGGTTAGTGCGGCTAAAACCGCAATGATAGCGACGACAACCAACAGTTCCACTAGAGTGAATCCAGTCAGAAATGTCATGTGTGCCTTAAATATCGGCTTTTTGGTGGTTGGGATACCTTGCATGGAAGTAGGTTGGTTTTTCAATAGACCATAGCGAATCTTACCTAGGAAGAGACGTAATAGGTCAAAATGGTAAAACGTTTTTTCAATATAGTCAATCTAAAACAAAAATCTAATAAGAATTAGTTGGCGTCTTTGTTGATGGGAGCTTCGATGACCATGGGGACTGGGAAATTGGAGGCTTTATTGCCGTCGCGGTCACGTAGGCGATAATGATTAAAGCCGCCCCTAGGTTGGTTGAGAGGTATTTCCATTCCGCCGAATTCCGCCATCATTTTGTAGAGCTTAATTTCCATTTTCTTAGCCTGTTTTTTAAAGGCTGGGTCGTAAAAGAGGTTTTTGCTTTCTTCGGGATCGTTCTGGATGTCATAAAATTCGTCGGCATCCCACAATCCGTAGTAAGTGATATATTTATAGCGATTGCTACGAATAGCGAAAGTAGTGGGTGTTTGTGGAAAGTTTTTCTCCCAGTAATAAACGTATAGGAATTCGTTGCGCCACTTGTTTTTTTTGCCAAGAGTCAGCGGGAGAAAACTCTCTCCATCCATGTGGGTCGGCTTTTCTAGCCCCATGGCCTGCATGACAGTTGGTGCGACATCGATGTTGGCGACCATTTCGTCCACGACCGTGCCACCCTTGATTATGGAAGGGCACTGCACAAGCATGGGCACTCGCATCGAGGTTTCATAGGCAACACGCTTGTCGATTAGTCCGTGCTCACCGAACATGAAGCCGTTGTCGCCCATATAGATGATCAGGGTATCTTCGTAGATCCCCATCTCCTTTAACTGCTTAATGACTCGTCCTATGCTGTCGTCTACCGTGCGTAAAGTCTCGCAATATCGTTTGTAGTAGCGCTCGATATCTAGCTCACTGTGGTAGGGGAAATCAACTCCGTGCCACGAGTTGCGCTGGTCGCGTAGCCACCGGGGCTTATGGAGGTCAGTAGCGGTGTTTTTTTCTGATGTTGGGCGTTTAAAGGGCAGATGTTTGAAGGAGTCTTCATGCTTTTTCTCTGGCGTAAAATTGGCGTGGACTGCCTTGTGCGAGAGATAGAGGAAAAAGGGTTTCTCAGAAGGCTTCTGTTGCTTGAGCCAATCGATAGCGTAATCGGTCAATTCATGGGTGATATAGCTTTTCTGTTTAACCCGCTCTCCGTTGACATTGAGGGTGTAGTTGGGGTTAGGCGGCAAGTAATGCCCCTGCCCAGCAAAACTCACCCAGTGGTCCCAACCCGGTTGAGGTTTGTCGCTTTCGCCGCCCATGTGCCATTTACCGATAAAACCTGTCGCGTATCCGGCTTTTTGCAGGTATTGCGGGAAATAGACGGTGCCCGCAGGAATCGGTCGGTTGTTGTCGATCACGCGGTGACGAAATGTATACAGCCCGGTGAGAATAGACGCTCGGCTCGGTGAACACAGTGAGGTGGTAACGAGCGCATTTTTCACGTGGGCGCCGTTCGCTGCGAGTGAGTCCATCACAGGAGTTTTTGCGAACTGGTGACCCAGAAAACTCATGGCGTCATAGCGGTGATCGTCTGAGAGGATAAAGACAACGTTGCGAGGCTTTGCTCCAGGGATCGCTTTGGGGATGACTTTGTTAGGTATCTTATCTGCTGCCGCTGACAAGGAGAGTGGCATGGCTAGCGAGGTGGTAAATGTTAGATAGGCCACAAAGTGTTCGGTTTTCATGAATTTGGGATGGTTGAGGTGTGTTGTTAGTTCATCGAGTGCGTTGCGGTTTGCTAATGGGGAACAGAGTTTGGCAAGGATTGAGGTGACGTCTGCTTGTTCCGTTTCTGTCTCGCCTCCTTACGTTTGGTCGTGAGGGCAGTTCGGAAAGTTCTCAGGCGTTTCGCATGAGCCGGCTTACTGGCGAGATTCCGTTTCTCATCCGGATCGTGTGTTAGCCTATAAAGCTCCTCACCGTCGGGCCATTTCCCATAGCGCCAACGCTGATCACGAAGTGCATATCCTAGCTGTTTACCGCGCGTGACTACGCTATAGGCATACTTTTTGCGTCCTAACCGATCGGGGTGTTTCAGCAGGGCCTGTAGCGATATTCCTTGTAAATGATTGGGAGCCTCGAGCTCGGTGAGGCTGGCAAGAGTCGGGTAGATATCCACTAGTTCTACCATTGCCTCTGAGTGAGTGGCTCCATACGTCAAACCAGGGGCGCGTATGATAAAAGGTACTTTTGTTCCGACGTCGAACAGAGTCACCTTTCCCCAGAGAAAATGGTCACCGAGATGATAGCCGTGATCCGAGGTCAGAATAACGATAGTGTCCTCCCAGTGTCCGCTCTCCTTGAGTGCCGCGATAATCAGTCCGATTTGAACGTCGATAAACGAGACGCAGGCGTGATAGGCCTGCATGTATTCGCGGCGCAGGGCATCATTCTCTTTACCCAATTTAAATCCAAATTCCTTAAAGCGAGTATTGATTGCCTTCCTCGGCAGACTTTCCCACAGATCAGGTCGATCAGGGGTGTAGCGGATAGCGTCGAGCGGATAAAGGTTGAAATATTTATCCGGTGCGAGGAATGGCACATGGGGTTTTTGAATACCACAGGTAATGAAAAACGGCTTCGAACCATGGGCTTTCTTCGTCAGCCAAGAAACCACCTGACGCGCGTTTTTACCGTCTTTATGCTGCTCATCTGTCAACCCACTACGGCCGTAGCCCGGAGGGGTCTGTGCATCGAGCTTACTCTTCGCTGCCTTCTCGACTGCTTTCCAACGCTTACGATTTTTGGCGTCGTTCGCCGATCCGAATTCTGCTTCGAATTTCTCTCGGGCAGCTAGTACGATTGGCAGCTCGTCGTTCTGGAAGCGGACAAATTCATTCCAGACATCATCTCCCTGCTCATGCCTCGGAGAGTGGAAAACCTTTCCAACGCTGGCCGTCCAGTAGCCATTCTTCTTAAAGAATCCGGGCATAGTTAAAGTTCCTGGCCGTGTGATACGAATATCTTTTTTGTTATCGAGCACTCCGGTTGACTCAGGATAGAGTCCGCTGAGAAATGACGCCCGCGAGGGTCCGCACACTGGGTATTGGCAGAAGGCCCGGTTAAATGTCATGGCCTCGGATGCTAACTGGTTCATATGCGGTGTAATGATCGACTTATATCCTGCTGGCGAGACATGCGTGTTCAGGTCATCACAGACGATCATAAGGATGTTCTTCTTTTTTTTGTTCCTAGGTTTCGGCGCCCGCTGATCTTTACCGTCAGATTTTTGAGAAGGTTTACTAACACGTTTCTCCCATCGAAAATTTTCACCCTCAGTCACAAGTTTCAACTCGTTTTTTGCTGGTCCCGGTGGAGCAAATTCCTTCGGCGCACTTTGCCGCATTTCTTGCATCACTTTTGCATGTTCGGATCTTCCCGCGAGGTTGTGCCATTCGTTCGGATCTTTCTTAACTTGATAGAGTTCCTCACCCCCGTCGGCATAGTGAATGTAGCGCCAGTCCCGGTTCATGACCGCATACTCATTCGGCTTCATCCCGGGTAGCAACACCTTCCTGTCACGCGCCACAGCGGGAGCCTTCAATACCTGCACCAGCGAAACACCGTCCCGTTTCTGCTGGTCCTCGACCTGCGCCAAGCCCGTCACGCTCGGAAACAGATCGATCAGGCTAACAGTCGCATCAACCTTCGTATTGCGCGCGACGTCTGGCCCTGCGATGATCAGTGGAATGTTCGAGGTCCGCTCCCAGAGGGTGTGTTTCCCCCAATCAAACTTTTCCCCGTGATGGTAGCCGTGGTCACTCAGGAGGATGACGACGGTATTGTCGGCGTTTGGCCCTTCGGCGATGGCGTCGAGCACGCGACCCAGCATCGCATCAGCGTAGGAAACACAGGCGAGGTATCCGTGAATGGCATCCTCTACGGCATTCAGTTCGACCAAGCGCTTATGGTGCGCTGAACGCGCGGTCTTCATCTTGCGGATCGCGGGCGGCAAATCCTCGAGGTCGTTGTCCTTGTAGTCCGGAAGCTTGATCTTCTTCGGATCGTAGAGGTCGAAGTATTTCTGAGGTGCGTAGTTAGGAAAGTGCGGCGTGTATAGCCCAACCGCGAGAAAGAGAGGTTTATTATGTTTTTGTCGCAGCAAGTCACAGGCCCACTCGGTGCGGATGGTGTCTGCCATCTTCCCCTCGTTCTCATTCCGGATCGGCCCCCACTCGAGAAACAATCCCAGGTTTAGCTTACGACCATGGCTGAAAGGGCTGTAGGGAAAAGGTTCGGGGAGAAAGTCCATGCCGAAGGACCAACTTTCGAGAGCCCAGCCGCGTTTCTTCTGTGCCTCATCACGGACAAAAAACTCGTCCCAGCCACGTAGATCGGCGTAACCGGCTGGATGATGGAACAGCTTTCCTCCCCCGCGGGTCGTGTAGCCGCCCTCATGCAGCACGGCCTGCAATGGTCGCAGGTCGGGATGATCACGATGGTAAACCTGGGTGGTATAGCAGCCAGTCGATGAAGCATGCCGACCGGTGAAGAGTGCACTCCGCGACGGGGCACAAAAGATTCCCGCTGTGTGGGCGTTGGTGAAGGTCACGCCTGAGGAAGCGAGTCGGTCCATGTTTGGCGTCTGTGCCTGCTTGTAGCCAAGCGGGCCGACCCAATCGCAGAGATCGTCGAGTACGAAAAAAACGATATTAGGTTGTTTTTCAGCGGCAGATACGGTGGCAGAGAAAAGCCCAAAAACGGCAACTAAAGCGCGGATAGAGACATGCATGGGCATTTTTATTTTTTATTAGATGGATGGCGGGCGGGCATTTCCGGCCTGCTTGGAAGTTCGCCTCGCAAGCGTTTAGTTGCCTCGCCGACCAACCAAAGGTAGTGGTCGCTGGGCAGGTCGCCGTAGGTCCGGAACCTGCTTTCGCCTACCGGCGGGTCGTTCGTGGATTTGAAAATGTGAGTGCCCTCGTCGAGTTCATCAAACATCGCCTGATAGATCATGGTCGCACCGCCTTCGCGGATGTGGGCGTCGTACTGAGCCCACAGGAAACGTCCACCATCGCGATCAATGAAGGCGTCGGGATGCTCGTCCGTATCCTTCTTCAGGTTGAACCAACCGAAGCCAGGAAACACAACAGGCATGAAGTCCTTACCGTTGGTCTCACACCAATCGCGGTCAGCCTTGGCCCTTGTGGCCACGTAGTTTCGAGCCTGTTTGGCATTACGGTATCGACCAACCATCCATGGAGAGATAATGTCAGCAGCCCTATAAACGGGCTCCCAGTCAGCAAACGGCCCCGCATCCTTGACCCCATCTCGCCAGTTGGTTGGCATGCCCAGCATCACCGTGAGACCACCACACTCGGGATCGTTCTTGAGGAAATCGATCAAATCAGCCACCTCCTTCGCACCATAGTCACGCCCCTTGCCGAAGCCAACGCCCCACACGGACACCACCGGGCGCCCGAGATGGTGCTGATAGGATTTGTCCTTGAGAATGCCCATCTCCTTGACCAAGTAACGCCAGTCTTCTTTGACTAAGGCAATGCGTTCGGCCTTCATGCTTGTTAGGTCATACATGACCGCGTATGTCCTCCCGTGCTGCCTCGCACCCGCACGGCAGTTATTGAGAATGCGGTTGACCGTCTGAACTATCGGCGTCTTGGTTCGGTCTGTCGGAGCGGTCACCTCGGTGGCGAATCGCTGCACAAACACACCATCGATACCATACTCCTGCATCCATTTAAAATGGCGGACCACCGTATCGCGCTTCGCCGAACTGAAGACCTGAGCGACGCGGCCGTCGGTGTGGTGAAACGGCGTATCAAAGCGCTCGTGCTCACTGAGTTCACGCATGTCCGGCCAGAACTCGATGCCTGCCTGACCTGGCTTGAACTTCTGGGTCGTCTGGTTGCGATAATGCCTCCAGCCACGCTCCTCGCCATCACGGGGAGCGCCAAACCACCCCTGGTAGCCGCACATCACCTTGCCGGTAAGCGTCGAGGCGTCCACCTGAGCTGTTTCCGCAGCAGGTGATTGCTGGGATTCATTACAGGCTGGGATGCCGAATGCTATCAATGAAAACCCTAACCAAATCGGCCTCATATGTTTCTTGTTTTTCCCATGATCAGTCATGAAAATTTCCCTTCGGTTGGTGGCGGAACCAGATAAACCAGATCCCAGCGAATGCTCCGATACCGATCGCACAAGTGCCAGCAAAGCCCTGCCAGTTGTGGATGATGAAAAGCATGGGAGCGAGGAACAGGCAGGTCTGCCAGACCATGGCGAATGGCAACGCTAACAGATCTTGGCGATGCTCTCGGGTTGTCTTAGCACGCTCTTCAGGTGTCAGCGTTTCCTTGAGATGCCCCCAAACCCCGAATGGCCTGGTTTCGATATACATCTTGCGCAGCACCTCCGGATCGGTGGGTGCCGTAAGCAGCGCTATACTGACAGAACTAACAAAACCAACCGTCAGCACAAACACGAACTGCCAGACCTCGTTCAGCTCAGGCCACAGCAGACGCTGAACGATCGCTGCCACGATGCCAATGAGTGTGCCAATCGCACTTGCCGTTCCGTTGAAACGCCACCAGTAGAGACGAAGGAATGCGGGCACTAAAAAACCTGCACCAAATCCCATCAT